>JAAYMM010000084.1 GCA_012521335.1 Bacillota bacterium
AATCTTCATATGGTGCCGAAGGTGGGATTTGAACCCACACGGGCTTCTGCCCACTGCGCCCTGAACGCAGCGCGTCTGCCGTTCCGCCACTTCGGCCCGACGTTTAATACTTTAGCACGGGTCCGCGAAAAAGTCAATCGCCTGAACAGGGAAAGTGCGAAAAATATCTGCTGTCAGATGGTGGAAGGGCTGTTGGCTCAGCCAACAGCCCCTTGTTCCTCTAGTCTTTGACCACAAATCCTTTGGGTTTCCCTGTGTCGGCGGATGTCCCGGCCAGCTGCGCCAGGTAGGCTTCGCCAAGGTTTTGGATATGCTGATCAACGTTGGAGAAGTAGTTGTAGTGCTCCTGTTCGTGCTCAATCATTTCTTCGAATAGATTGGCCGAAATGGTATCGCCATATTCACGGCACAGCTTGGCGAATTCTGTATACGCCCGGATGGCTTCCTCCTCTTCCTTGGCATCGAAGGGGAAGATCTCCTTGAACTCCTGGCCCTTGACGATCGAACCGGCCAGCGCGCTGGTGGGCTCGCCGCCCAATTCCTTGATTCTCTCGCCCAACGCTTCGGCATGGCGCATCTCATCGATGGCGATGAGCTTCACATTCTTGGCCAGTTCGCCGAAATCTTGGTTGTCCAGCTCAAAGTGCTGGTCCATGTATTGGTGGGCAGATTGAATCTCCATGGCCATGGCCTTCTTCAGCATCTCGATTACTTTTTCCCTGTGCTCGTTCACCAACAACCCCTCCTTAGAATTGGTTACCATTATTTTACCACAACAGGCAGGGGGGGACCAGCTCCTTTCCCAGCCTGGATCGGCCGTTTCAAATTTTTCACAAAAAGTGAAGTGAAGCCCTTTAGGTGGTTGACACCAATTGTGCGAAAATATATAATTAACGCGATACGGAAAGATTTTTCTGCGTAGCGAGAGAGGAGACCAAAGAATGCTAGAACGAATGGCGCCATATCTACAGTTGCTGCAGCAAATCACATCCGATGTCGATTTCGATGAGCTGTCGGAGGCCCTGCGTGAAGCCATGGGCGAAAGCAGTGTGTACATCATCGGCCGCAAGGGCCGGGTGATTGGCTATGCCCTGGAAAAAGGGTTCGACAGCACTCCTTTCGACGCAGAGTGGCTGGCTGAGGGAGTGGCTTCCAACCAAATTCAAAGCATGGCCAACAGAGTAGCTGATATCAGCATCCAGGAGGGGCCCAACGACGAGACGGTCATGATCGTACCTGTGATCGGCGGCGATGAGCGGGTAGGCTCGGTCTTGATCGTGCGCCGCAGCGGCGAGTTCAGCGATGAGGACATGGACATCGCGCAGATTGCCGGCGTGACTTTGGGCATGATCATCTCCAGAGTAATCCATGAGAAGCAGGAAGACAAGGCTGCGGAGGCGCGGGCTGCTAGAAATGCGATCAACAGCCTGTCCTACTCTGAAATCTTGGCGATGCAGAGAATTTTCGAGGAGCTTGACGGCGATGAGGGGCTTTTGGTTGCCAGCCGCATCGCCGACGAAGCGGAAATCACTCGCTCCGTGATCGTCAATGCTCTGCGCAAATTGGCATCGGCCAATGTGATCGAGTCCCGCTCTTTAGGGATGAAGGGCACCTACCTGAGGATCCTCAATCCCGAAATCCGCAAAGAGTTCGAGAAGCAGTGGTTTTCCAACCCGAAGGCGTAAGCGATGAAGTACACTCTGGGGCCTGTGTGATTGCAGGCCCCTTTTCATTTTTCAGCGCCCTCTTCTCTGCCCATGAGAGTGCGCCCCCTGGTGATGGCGCCCCGGGAATACTTGCGGTTGATGGCATCCATCACTTCCGTGAGCTTGGCAGCAGGGCTCGTTTCCGTCTGGAAAAGCGACAGCTGGGCCCCGGTGGACAGGCTGCTTACGGATACTCCCAGCAGCCTGACGGGCTTCAGCTTTACCTGCTCGAGCAGGTGCAGAGCCTCCCGGAAAATGGTATCATCATCGTGGAAGGAATAATCCAAGGTGTGGGAGCGGGTAATGGTCTTAAAGTCGCCAAAACGCACCTTGATGGAAACGGTACGGGCGTACATGCCCTGCTGCCGCAGGCGCCAGCCCACCTTTTCGCTCATCTTGGCCAGCTGCTGGCGGAGAAAAGAGAAGCTTTCCTGATCTTCCGGAAAGGTGATCTCATGGCCGATGGACTGCACGTCCCGCGCCGGAGTAACCGGACGGTCATCGATGCCCCGGGCCAGGTTGTACACCTGGGTGCCCAGTGCGGCGCCAAGTCTTGCTTGCAGCCAGCTCAAAGAATGGGGTAGAATATCCCGGATATAGTATAAACCATGCTGGTGGAGCACGGCCTCAGATTTTTTGCCCACGCCCCACAGCTTGCTGACGGGCAGGTCGCGCAGGAAATCCTGCACCTCCTGGGGGCGCAGCACAAACAGGCCGTCGGGTTTTCGCCAGTCGGAGCACAGCTTGGCCAGGAACTTGTTGGGCGCGATGCCCACAGAAGCAGTGAGCCCTGTTTCTTCCTTAATCCGCCGTTTTAAGGCCAGGCCCATCTCTTCCAGGCTGGAGTAGAAGTGCTCGCAGCCCGTCATGTCCAAAAAGGCTTCATCGATGGAGAGGGGCTCAACCACAGGGGAAAACTCGGGGAAGATGCTGTGCACCTGCTCGGAGACCTCCTGGTAGCGGTGCATGCGGCCGGGGATGAAGATCCCGTGGGGGCAGAGCACCGCGGCACGGCTGAGGGGCATGGCGCTGCGCACCCCGTATTTCCTCGCCTCATAGGAGCAGGTGGAGACCACGCCCCGGGGCGAGTCCTTGTAGCCGCCGATGATCAGTGGCTTGCCCGCGTATTCCGGGTTATCCAGCACTTCCACGGCGGCAAAGAAAGCATCCATGTCCACATGCATAATGGTTCGCATGGCATTTTCCTCCCCTGCTTTCTTTTCCAGATCCGAACATAAATTCCTGCGAGAATTGAGGTGAGCGCACCCATGGCCGAGAGAAACGATAGACGCAACGCCTACCTGGTGGCTCTGCAGCAGAGCTTCCAGAGCGACTGGGAAGTAGAGGACAGCCTGGCCGAACTGGCCGAACTGGCGGCCGATGCCGGTCTGCATGTGGTGGAATCGGTGATCCAAAAACGCAGCTACCCGGACCCGGGCACTTTCATCGGCAGCGGTAAAGCCCTGGAGATTGGGGAAATGCTGGATGAGGATGCCGTCGTCATTTTTGACGACGAGCTTACTCCTGCCCAGCAGGGCAACCTCTCCGATCTCATGGACGCGCCTGTAATTGACCGCACCCAGCTGATTCTGGATATCTTTGCCCAAAGGGCCCGCAGCAACGAGGGCAAAATTCAGGTGGAACTGGCCCAGCTCAACTACCTGCTGCCGCGCCTTACCGGCCAAGGCAAAGCCCTTTCCCGGCTGGGCGGCGGGATCGGCACCCGGGGCCCCGGCGAGACCAAACTGGAGACAGATCGGCGCCGCATCCGCAAGCGCATCTCCGATCTGCGCCGCGAGCTGGAGAAGATCCGCCAGACCAGGAGCCTGCAGCGGCAGAGCCGGGAAAACCGCGACGTGCCGGTTGTGGCCTTGGTGGGCTACACCAACGCGGGCAAATCCACTTTGCTCCAGGCCCTCACCGGCTCGGAAGTGTTCGTTGCGGACCAGCTGTTTGCCACCTTGGATCCCACCGTTCGGCGCTGGGATCTGATTGAGGGGCGCTGGGTGTACCTCACTGATACAGTGGGCTTTATCCGCAAGCTGCCCCATACTCTGGTGGCCGCCTTTCAGGCCACTCTAGAGGAAGTGGTCTACGCCGATCTGCTGCTCCACGTAGTCGATGCCAGCCATCCCCAGGCTAGGGAGCAGAAAGAAGCGGTGGAGCAGGTGCTTAAAGAAATTGGTGCCGCGCAGCCCGTAATCGCGGTGTATAATAAAGTGGACTTGGTGGACCATCCCCTGGATGTGCGCGAGCCTGACCAGGCTGTTTCCGCCAAGACGGGGCACAATCTCGACAAGCTGACGAAGGCGGTCTATGAGTTTTTTGCCCAGCAGTATGTCGTCCGCGAGTATTTCTTCCCCTTCAGCCAGCTGGGGAAGGCCAGCATCCTCAGGGAGCAGGCCGCCATTCTCGGGGAGGAGTTCACAGCAGAAGGAGTTGCGATTAAGGCGGAAGTGGATGCCAGGCTGGAAATGCTCCTGCGGCCTTTCCAGAAGCAGTAAACGGCAGGATTTCCCCTCGCACTTAGAGAAATCAAACATGTTATCCTTTTTCGCATCCTTGCGGTCATAATGATAGAGGTGAGATCATGCCAGTTCGCGAAGCATCCTGGCTGGAAGTTATAGCCGGGTCCATGTTTTCAGGCAAGTCCGAGGAGCTGATCCGCAGAGTCAAACGGGCGGCCATCGCCAAACAGAAAGTATTAGTGTTCAAACCAGCCCTGGACCACCGCTACGGGGTGGAAAAGGTGGCGGCCCACAACGGCCTGTCCATCGACTGCATCCCCGTGGAAAGGCCTGAGGAGATCCTGGAGCATGTGGATGAGGCCACAGAAGTTGTGGCCATCGATGAAGTGCAGTTTTTCCCGCCCAGCATTGTCCGGGTCTGCCAAAGGTTGGTGCAGGCCGGTAAACGGGTGATTGCCGCCGGCTTAGACCAGGATTTCCGCGGCGAGCCCTTCGGGGCCATGCCGGTCCTGTTAGCCCTGGCTGAGCAGGTGACCAAACTCAATGCCATCTGCGTGGTGTGCGGGAGGTCCGCGAGCCGGACCCAAAGGCTGATTGACGGCAAGCCCGCCCATTACGACGATCCCATTATCCTCATCGGGGCCACAGAGAACTACGAGGCCCGCTGCAACCGCTGCCACGAAGTGCCGGGCAGGCCAGAAGGTGGGGGCGGCGGTGCGTAAGAAGGTTACGGTACTGTTCATTCTGGCCATGCGGGCCATTGTGGTGGGCGTGGCCTATTACCTGGTCCGGGGGCTGCCCGGCTTGACCTCGTCTTTCGTCTCCATCTTCGTCGGCTTTCTGTCCTTTGATTTGATTGTGGCCATGCCCAAGTTTTCCATCCGCCTGCGGCACCTGAAGGATCTCTTCCTGGTGCTGCTCCCCCGCATGAGCGCCACCGCCCTGAGCCTGGCGTCGGGCCTGCTGGTGGGCGTGCTGTTCGGCGGCTTGACCCGGCTGGGGCTTCCTGTGCTGCCGGGGGCGGTTCTGACTGTGGGCATCTCCTACAGTGTGGCCTCTCAGGTCAAGGGCAGCATCTCCAGCTACGTGGGCTTGGTGTCCGCGGTGGAGATGTTTGACCGCATTGGGCGCCTGAGCAGCTTCACCGACGAGTGGCTGCAGGATTTGGGGGGCGTTGCGGGCCAGCTCGTCTACAGCACGTTCCTGGCCCTGCTCCTGGGCTGGCTGGTGGGCATTGTCATCGGAGTGATCACCAGGCTGTTTCTGCCCAGGGGGTACCGCTCGGTCAAAAGCAGTGCCTACGCCCAGCCGCTCTGGATGCGCTCGTTCAAGGATGTGACCCACTTCGGCGACGATAAGGTGCTGCTCCAGATCGAGCTGAGCGAAGATTCCCCCCTGGCCTACCACACCTTAGCAGAGGCCAATTTGGGAAGGGACTTGGGCGTGCACGTCATCTCCATCATCCGTTCGCCGCAGGAGATTATCTCGCCCATGGGAGCCGATGTGCTGCTGCCCATGGATCAGCTGGTGGTTGTGGCTCCGTCCCATCAGGCTCAAAACCTAATTTCACTTATGAAAGGGCGCGTGTTAGGTGAGTAAATTCAACTACGGCGGTCAAGCTGTCATCGAAGGCGTGATGATGCGCGGCCGCTATGCCGCGGCGGTGGCCGTGCGCAAGCAGGATCAGACCATTTCCGTTCTGCACCAGGACCTCAAGCCCTGGTCAGATCGCTTTCCCATACTGAAAAAGCCGGTGATCAGGGGGGCTGTGTCCCTGGTTGAGACGCTGATCATGGGCATCAAAAGCCTGAACTACTCCGCCAGCGAGTACGGCGGGGAGGAGGAGCAGCTCACCACCAAAGAGCTGGTGTTGACCATGGGTTTTGCCCTGCTGCTCACCGTGGCTCTGTTTATCGTGCTGCCCGCCTTTCTGCTGCGCTTCGTGCAGAGCCACATCAGCTCCAACATCCTCTTGAACCTGGTGGAGGGCCTGATCAAGGTTTCCCTGTTCGTGCTCTACATCGCCGGAATCTCGGTAATGGACGACATCAAGCGGGTTTTTGCCTACCACGGCGCGGAGCACAAGACCATCAACTGCTACGAAGCGGGCGAGGAGCTCACGGTGGAAAACGTGGCCAGGCACAGCCGGGTGCATGCCCGCTGCGGCACCAACTTCCTGCTGATTGTCCTGTTTACCAGTGTCTTTGTCTTCTCGTTTTTCGGGCGGCCGCCCTTTGTGCAGAGGATTCTGATCCATCTGGCCATCATGCCTCTGGTTGCGGGGCTGTCTTATGAGCTGATCCGCAAGGCGGGGGAAAAGGACTGCCATCCCATCTTCCGCTGGGTAGCCAGGCCGGGCATGGCCCTGCAGGCCTTGACCACCAAGGAGCCCGATGCCAGCCAGATTGAGGTGGCCATTTCAGCTCTCCAGGCCGTACTGGCCAAGGACGCGGCCCATCCCGAAGGGAAAAAGGTGGTTCCCTTCCCCAACAGCGAAACCACCGCCTAGGAGGAAAACGTACATGCTAGATAGACTGCAGGCCTTGGAAGAAAAATATGAAGAGTTGACCAAGCAGATGAGCGACCCGGCCGTGCTCGGCGATCTCAATACCTACCGCAAGCTGGCCAAGGCCCACTCGGACCTTGGGGAGATCGTGGGCAAGTACCGGGAATACCGCCAGGTGGTCTCAGATTTGGAAGAAGCCTACGTGCTCCGGGAAGAGCCGCAGGAGGCGGAGTTTGAGGCGCTTTTGGAAGAGGAGATTGACACCCTGGAGGCGGCCAAAGAGAGACTGGAGAAGGAGCTCCAGATTCTCCTTCTGCCCAAGGATCCCAACGACGATAAGAACGTGATTGTGGAAATCCGCGGAGGCACCGGCGGAGATGAAGCCGCACTGTTTGCCGCGGATCTGTTCCGCATGTACTCCCGCTACGCGGAAGAAAAGCGCTGGAAGGTGGAGGTCTTAAGCAGCAGCCCCACGGAACTGGGCGGTTTCAAGGAAGTTATCTTCATGATTGAGGGTCAGGGCGCCTATTCCCGCCTGAAGTTCGAGAGCGGCGTGCACCGGGTGCAGCGCATCCCCACCACGGAAGCAGGGGGTCGCATTCATACCTCTACGGCTACCGTAGCGGTGCTGCCTGAAGCGGAAGAAGTGGAAGTGCACATTGACCCCAATGACCTGAAGATCGATGTGTACCGCTCTTCGGGGCCGGGCGGGCAGAGCGTGAACACCACCGACTCTGCGGTGCGCATCACCCACCTGCCCACAGGGCTGGTGGTCTCCTGCCAGGACGAGAAATCTCAGCACAAGAACAAAGAGAAGGCCCTGCGCATCCTAAGGGCCAGGCTGTTTGAGAAGATGCAGGAGGAAGCCCTGGCCGAGCAGGCTGCGGTGCGCCGCAGCCAAGTGGGTACCGGCGAGCGCAGCGAGCGCATCCGCACCTACAACTTCCCCCAGGGCCGGGTTACCGACCACCGCATCGGCCTTACCCTCTACAAACTCGATCTGGTTCTGGACGGCGATCTGGATGAGCTGATCGAAGCTTTGATCACTGCAGACCAGGTAGAGAAGTTGAAGGAGACAGCAGAAGTCCATCATGGCTAAGCAGTACACCATCGGTGAGCTGATCAACCTCAGCGCGGGCTATCTTCAAGAAAAAGGCTGCGGCTCGGCGCGCCTAGATGCGGAGCTGCTGCTCGGGCATGTGCTGGGGCTGGATCGGCTTTCCCTTTACCTTAACTTTGACAAGCCCCTCAGCTCCCAGGAGGTGGATGCCTACCGGCGCCTGATCGGGCGCCGGGGGCAGCGCGTGCCTGTAGCCTACCTTACGGGGGAGAAGGAGTTTTACTCCCTGCCCCTTAAGGTGAACGAGCACGTGCTCATCCCTCGCCCGGAAACGGAGTTTGTGGTGGACAAGGTTTTGGAGCTCCTGGAGCCCGGCCGGCCCGCCCAGGTTTTGGAGCTGGGCACAGGCAGCGGAGCTATTGCCATCGCCGTGGCCTACCAAGATCCGGATTTCCGCATCACCGCGGTGGACATCTCCCCCGCGGCGCTGGAGGTGGCGCAGGCCAATGCCCAGCGTTTGGAAGTGGACGGGCAGATCAGCTTTGTGGAAAGCGATCTTTACCAAAACGTGAGCGGTACATACGCGGTGATCTGCTCCAACCCGCCTTATATCCGAAGAAGCGAGCTGAGGAGCCTGGCCCCGGAAGTGGCTGCTGAGCCCGCTGTGGCTTTGGATGGCGGCCCTGATGGGCTGGACTTCTATCGCCGGATCTTAGGCCAGGCTGCGTCCTTTCTGGAGCCGCCTGGTTTTGTCGTGCTGGAGATCGGCTGGGATCAGGCAGCCGCTGTGCGCAGCATTGGAGAAGAGGCTGGCCTGACCTGGCTGGAGACGGTGCAGGACTACGGCGGCCGCGACCGGGTGGTGGTGTTTCGATGGAAGAACTGAAAACGAAGCTGCTGCAGCCGGAAGAGGTCGGCCGCGCGGCCGAGCTTTTAGCCCAGGGCGAGGTGGTGGCCTTTCCCACCGAAACGGTGTACGGCTTGGGGGCCAATGCCCTGGACCCGGAAGCGGTGGCCAAGATCTTTGCCGCCAAAGGAAGGCCCCAGGACAATCCCTTGATTGTGCACTGCACCGGGATCGGCCAGGTAGAAGAGCTGGTCCGGGATATTCCTCCGGCGGCCCGACTGCTCATGGAGCGGTTCTGGCCGGGCCCCTTGACTTTGGTGCTGCCCAAACGCGAGGTTGTGCCCGAGGTGGTCACTGCTGGGTTGGATACAGTGGCGGTGCGGGTGCCCGACCATCCCGTGGCGCTGCGCCTTCTGCAGGCGGTGAGCTTTCCTTTGGCCGCGCCCAGCGCCAACCTTTCCGGGAAACCCAGCCCGACAAGGGCCGAGCATGTGCTTCAGGACTTGGGGGGCAGGATCCCCGCCATCCTGGATGGGGGGGAAACGGGTTGGGGCGTGGAATCCACGGTGCTGGACTGCACAACCTGGCCTTTCCGGCTGCTCAGGCCGGGAGGCGTCACCCTGGAACAGCTGCAGGAACTGGTGGAAGTGGTGAGCAGGGCCCAGCATGCCGGGGAAGAACCGCCGCGCTCGCCGGGGATGAAGTATGCCCACTACGCGCCGGAGGCGGAGGTTTTCTTGGTTTCCGGCCCGGGTGCCGCCGGGAAAATACTGGAGCTCAGCGAAGCCTTTGAAGAGAAGGGCCTAAAAGTGGGGGTGATGACCTGGGCGGAGCGGGCCGTGCTCTACCCTGGGCTGACGGTGCTTTCCATGGGCCATGAGGGCGATCTGCCGGGCCTGGCCAACAAGCTCTACCATCTGCTGAGAAGAGCCGACGAGCTGGGGCTCAAGGTGCTCCTGGTGGAAGCGGTGGGGGAAGAGCATTTGGGGCTGGCGATTATGAACCGCCTGCGCAAAGCGGCCAAGGGCCGGGAGATCAGCACGTGAGATAAAGGAGGAAGCATGGGGAAATCCATTCTGTTCGTGTGTTCAGGCAACACCTGCCGCAGCGTCATGGCGGAGTACCTCCTCAAGCACAGGGCCAAGGAGGCCGGTTTGGAGCTGGAGGTGCAGTCTGCCGGCCTGCACGCCTTTGCCGGGGATGAAGCCGCGCAGAATGCGGTTGAAGCCCTGGCGGAGCTGGGGATCACCGCGGAAGGGCACCGCTCCCGCCGGGTGCAGCCCTGGTTGCTGGAGCAGGCGGATCTGATCCTGGCCATGACGAAAAGCCATAAGGAGGAACTTCTGCGCATGGCGCCTGAACATGCAGGAAAGATCTTCTTGTTGAAGGAATACGCGCATTTGCTGAGCACCGGGAAGGAAGTGGCAGACTCGGTGGAGAAGGATTACGAGATACGCGATCCCTACGGGCAGCCTTTGGACGTGTACCGCCGGTCGCTGGAGGAGATCGACAGCGCGGTGCGGGTTATTGTGGCCCAGGGGAAGCGAAAGGAGGCAGCAGAATGAAGATAGCCGTGGGAGCTGATCACGGCGGTTTCCAGGCCAAACAGGCCGTCATTGAGCACCTCCAGTCCAAGGGTGTGGACGTGGTGGATTTCGGCACCGATTCGGAAGAGTCTTGTGATTACCCGGATATAGCGCAGCCGGTGGCTCAGGCCGTGAGCCGGGGCGAATGCGAGCGGGGGATTTTGATCTGCGGCACGGGCATAGGCATGTCCATCGCCGCCAACAAGGTCCAGGGCATCAGGGCCGCCCTCTGCGGCGATACCTTTTCTGCCCGCATGGCCAGGGAGCATAATGACGCCAACATCCTCTGCCTGGGCGCGAGGGTGACGGGCCTTGGGCTCATGCTGGACATTATCGACGCCTACCTGCAGGGCAGCTTCCTGGGGGGAAGGCACAAGACCAGGATTGAGAAAATCGAAGCATAAGGCTGAGAGCCGAATCAGGATAGGAGATGATCAAGTGAGCCGGGTGCACTTAATTACTCACCCTTTAGTACAGCACAAACTGACTATTCTCAGGGACAAGTCCACAGGGCCGAAGGATTTTCGCGACCTTCTGGAAGAAGTGTCCATGCTCATGGCTTATGAAGTGACCAGGGACATGCCCTTGGAGGATCTGGAAGTGGAAACCCCCATCTGCAAGATGACGGGCAAGGTGATCGCCGGGCGGCAGGTGGGGATCGTGCCCATCCTTAGGGCGGGTCTGGGCATGGTGAACGGAGTGCTCAAGCTGATCCCCGCGGCCAAGGTGGGGCATATTGGCGTGTACCGCGACCCGGATACCCTGCAGCCGGTTGAATACTACTGCAAACTCCCGGTGGATGTGGAGGAGCGCCAAGTGATCATCCTTGATCCCATGCTGGCCACAGGTGGTTCTGCCTCCGCGGCCATTCAGTTTGTGAAGGAGCGCAATGTGAACTCCATCAAGTTTATGTGCCTCTTGGCTGCACCCGAAGGAATTGAGCTGCTGCAGAAGGAACATCCCGATGTGGACATTTTCACCGCGGCCATTGACGAGCGGCTCAATGACCACGGGTACATCGTTCCCGGGCTGGGCGATGCGGGCGATCGCCTCTTCGGCACTAAGTGAAGATAGGCGAGAGGTGAAGCGCCGTGGCTAGGCCTTCGTGGGACCAGTATTTCATGGACATAGCTGTCCTGGTATCCACCCGTTCCACCTGCCTGCGCAGGCAGGTGGGGGCGGTGCTGGTGCGGGATAAACACATTATTGCCACCGGCTACAATGGGGCTCCCCGGGGCGTAGCCCACTGCCTGGACATCGGCTGCCTCAGGGACCAGCTGAACATTCCCTCCGGGGAGCGGCACGAGATGTGCCGGGGCACCCATGCGGAGCAGAACGCCATTATCCAAGCGGCCCTGCACGGGGTGAGCACGGCCGGGGCCACATTGTACTGCACTCATCAGCCCTGTATTTTGTGTGCGAAGATGCTGATCAACGCTGGCGTGCAGCGGGTGGTCTTCCAAGGCGACTACCCCGATCCGCTGGCACTGGAGCTTTTAAACGAAGCAGGACTGGAGATCGAAAGGCGCGGCCCAGGGGAGGAGTAAGGATGAACATACTGCAATTCGCTTCAGCATTCTGCGTTGCGCTGGCAGCAGCCGCGGCTTCCAGCCCTTTGGCCAGGCGGCTGGCCTGGAGGTGGGGCCTGGTGGATGAGCCCAATCCCCGCCGGATCAACAAGGTGCCCATGCCCACTGGCGGCGGCCTGGCCATATTCGCCGGCTTTCTCGCCGCGTCCCTGGCAGGCGGTCTGCCTGACCTGGGTGTGACGGTGCTGGCCGCGTTTCTGATCTTGGTCCTGGGCATGCTGGATGACCGCTTCCAGCTTTCCGCCGGGGTAAAGTTCGCGGGCCAGTTCGCTGCGGTGCTCATCTACGTGCTCTGGGGGCCGCGCATTGAATTTATGAGCAATCCCTTCGGCGGCATGTTCTACTTGGGCAAACTGTCCATCCCCATTACCATGCTCTGGGTACTCACCCTGATCAATATCATGAACTTCATCGATGGCATCGATGGGCTCACCACCGGCATCAGCTTCATTGCCGCCGCAGCCCTGGCCAGCTTGGCTCTGCTTTTGGGGCGCTATGATGCGGCGTTGCTGGCTGTGATTACCGCCGGAGCGGCCCTGGGCTTTCTGCCTTACAATTTCAACCCGGCTAAGCTGTACCTGGGTGATGGAGGCGCCATGCTCCTGGGCTTTCTGCTGGCGGCCATCTCCACGGAAGGCGCCTTGAAGGGGGCAGCCACCATCAGTATTTCCGTGCCCATCTTGATTCTTGCTGTGCCCGTTACGGATCTGCTCTGTGCCGTGGTGCGCCGGGTGCAGAAGGGCGTACCCTTCTACCAGGCCGACCGCTCCCACTTCCACCACCGGCTGTTGGATCTGGGCCTGAGCCAGCGGCAGATCGCCGGCCTAGCCTATCTGATCACCGGCTGTTCTGCCACCATTTCGGTGCTCACAGCTCATCTTTCCCGCACCACCTGGCTGGTGGCTCTGGTTTTGGGGCTCATTTTCTGGTATGGTTCTATGAGGGTGGGTATGATCCAGCCCTTAGGATCTCACAAAGGAGAAAACAAGGATGCTTAAACTGGCTATTGTCTTCGGCACCAGGCCCGAGGCCATCAAAATGGCCCCTTTAGTCAAAGAGTGCCGCAAGGTTGCCGCGTGGGATACGCGGGTCATCGTCACAGGACAGCACCGGGAAATGGTAGATCAGGTGCTGGAGATCTTTGACCTCAAGGCAGATTACGATTTGAACATTATGAGTCACGGGCAGACGCTAAATGACATTTCAGAGCGCACCTTACGGGGCATGGCTGGGATCTTCAAAGAGTGGCGCCCCGATCTGGTGCTGGTGCATGGGGATACCAGCACCGCCTTTGCCGCAGCTCTAGCTTCCTTCCACGAGCGCATCCCCGTGGGGCACGTGGAAGCCGGCCTGCGCACCCCATCGGTGCAGAACCCCTTCCCGGAAGAAGCCAACCGCAGGCTCATCGACGTCTTAGCCAGTTGGTACTTCGCCCCCACTGAGCGGGCCGCACAAAACCTGAGGGGCGAAGGCGCGGATCCGGAGCGCATCTTTGTCACCGGCAACACAGTGATTGATGCCCTGCTGTCTGTGGTGGAGGAGGGGTATCAGTTTACAACCCCTGAGCTGCAGCGCTTAGACCGGGAGCGGCCGGTGATAGTGGTCACCGCCCACCGCCGCGAGAATTGGGGCCAGCCTTTACAAGGGATCTGCCGGGCCCTGCTCGAGATCAGTGCCCAGAGCGATGCGCAGATCGTTGTAGCGATGCACAGGAATCCGAACATCCAGGCGATCATGAAGGATCTTCTGGGGTCCGATGAGAAGATCATCCTGGTTGATGCACCGGGCTACAAGGAGTTTGCCAATCTCCTAGCCTGCAGCACCCTGCTGCTCACCGATTCGGGTGGCCTGCAGGAAGAAGCTCCAGCCTTACATAAACCTGTGTTGGTCATGCGGGAAGTTACAGAAAGGCCCGAGGCTCTGGAAGCGGGCACGGTGAAGCTGGTTGGCTCGGAAACAGACAGTATCGTCAGTGCAGTGCTGGAGCTGCTGCGGGATGATGAGCTCTACAGGCGCATGTCCAGCGCTCCGAACCCATATGGAGACGGGACGGCCGCACAGCGCATCTGCGAGATACTGCAGGAGAAATATAAGTAAATGGGGGATAAGCTCTATGGCAATGCGACCCGATGAGATCGTAGCGATACTGAGGCGCCAGATCGAGGAATTCGAGGCAGACTTGCAGGTAGAAGATCTGGGTTCCGTCCTCATGGTGGGGGACGGAATCGCCCGCGTTTATGGATTGGAGAAAGCACTGGCTGGAGAACTCCTGGAGTTCCCAGGTGGAACGTACGGCATGGTTTTGAACCTGGAGCAGGACAACATCGGCGTGGTTATCCTCGGCCCCTACGAGCACATTAAGGAAGGTGACCCGGTGAAGCGCACCAAGCGGGTTGTGCAGGTGCCCGTGGGCGAAGCCATGATCGGCCGTGTGGTTAACCCCTTAGGCCAGCCTCTGGACGGCAAAGGGCCGATTAAGACCGACAAGTTCAGGCCCATCGAAGCCAAAGCACCGGGCGTAGTGGACCGGGTGAGTGTGAACCAGCCCCTGCAGACCGGGCTCAAAGCCATTGACTCCATGGTGCCCATAGGCCGGGGCCAGCGTGAGCTGATTATTGGCGACCGCCAGACGGGTAAGACAGCCATCGCCGTGGACACCATCCTCAATCAGAAAGGCCAGGATGTAATCTGCATTTATGTGGCCATCGGCCAGAAGGCCTCTACCGTGGCTGCGGTGGTGGATACTTTGAACAAGCACGGGGCCATGGACTATACCATGGTGGTCTCGGCTACAGCCAGCGAGCCTTCGCCGCTGCTTTTTGTAGCGCCCTATGCCGGGGTGGCCATGGCTGAGGAGTTCATGTATGCGGGCAGAGATGTGCTGATCGTGTACGATGACCTCTCCAAGCATGCCGCAGCTTACCGGGAAATGTCGCTGCTGTTGAGAAGGCCCCCGGGACGCGAAGCTTATCCCGGCGACATCTTTTACATCCATTCCCGCCTTCTGGAGCGGGCAGCCAAGCTCAACGACAAGCTGGGAGGCGGCTCCATCACCGCCCTGCCCATTATTGAGACCCAGGCCGGAGACATTTCCGCCTATATCCCCACCAACGTCATTTCTATTACTGACGGCCAGATCTACCTGGAGTCGGATCTGTTCTATGCGGGAATCAGGCCTGCCATCAGCGTCGGCCGCTCCGTATCCCGCGTCGGCGGCGCCGCTCAGGTGCCCATGATGCGCAAAGTAGCCGGCACCCTGCGTCTGGAGCTCTCCCAGTACCGCGAGCTGGCCGCCTTTGCCCAGTTCGGTTCGGACCTGGACCGCCAGACCCAAGCGCTGTTGGCCCGGGGCGAGCGGCTGTATGAGGTACTCAAGCAGGAGCAGTACAAACCCATGCCCGTGGAAGAACAGGCGGTTTCCCTTTATGTGGCGGTCAACGGCTACCTGGACAGCATTGCCGTTGCCGATGTGGTCCGCTTCGAGCGGGAGCTTTTGGAGTTCATGCGCAAAGAGCGGGCTGAGCTCATGGAGAAGCTGCGCACGGAGAAGAAGTTCACTCCAGAAATCGAAGAAGAGCTGAAGAAGGCCATTGTGGAGTTTAAGAAGGAATTCGTCGGTTAGGAGGGGCGCACATGGCACGAACGAGTCGGGAGATTAAGCGGCGCATCGCCAGCATCTCCAGCACTCAGCAGATCACCCGGGCCATGGAAATGGTGGCCGCGGCCAAACTGCGCAAAGTGCAGGACAGGGTGGCCACAACCCGCCCATACTATGACCGGTTGGCCTTGTCCCTGGCAGTGGTGCTGCGGGCTGCCCAGCGCTCGGGCCAGGAGCTGCCGGCCATCGCTCAGCGCAGGGAGGGTGAGCGGCACTGCCTGTTGGTCCTTTCCTCCGATCGGGGGTTGGCGGGCGGCTACAACGCCCATATCATCCGCCAGGCCGAGGCCTTTCTTCAGGCTCACCCGCAAACGGAGATGGTGATCGTGGGCAAAAAGGCCCGGGACTATTTCCGCCGCAGGAACCGCACGGCCCTGGCCGAGTACGTCGGTTTAGGGGATGAGCCCCAGGTGAGGCAGGCCTCCGATATTGCTCAGGTGATCATCGATTTTTACCTGCACGGCCTTTTTGATAAGTTCACCATTCTGTACACCCAGTTTGTCAACACCATGACCCAAAAGGTCGCACTGCGCCCGGTCCTGCCCATTCCAGACAACCTTGGCGGAAAAGAACAGCCAGGCTCCGAACCCATCTACCTGTTTGAGCCCTCGGCCAATGCAGTGCTGGAAGGGTTGATCCCGCTTTATGTGAACGCCGCGATCTACCAATCGCTGATTGAGGCCAAGGCCAGCGAAATGGCCGCCAGAATGAACGCCATGTCGCAGGCCACGGACAATGCGGCGGAGCTGATTGAAGAGCTGAACAGGACCTTCCACCGCATGCGTCAGGCGCAGATCACCAAGGAAATTGCGGAGATTGTGGGCGGTGCAGATGCACTGGAGTCGTAGAAAGATGAGGGGGTTTGACCATGAGTGCTAACATCGGGAAAGTGGTCCAGGTAATCGGGCCGGTAGTTGACATCGAGTTTCCGCCGGAGAAGCTTCCGGATCTGCTCACGGCCATCCGCATCAAAGATGAGGTGGAAGGCCACAAGATAGACCTGATTGTGGAAGCGGCGCAGCACCTCGGCAACAATATGGTGCGCTGCATCGCCATGGACTCCACTGACGGCCTGCAGCGGGGCATGCAGGCTGTGGATCTGGGCGGGCCCATATCGGTACCCGTTGGGCCCAGCACCTTAGGCAGGCTTTTTAACGTTCTAGGCCAGCCCATCGACGGCGGCGCGGATCTGGAGACTGCCCCCAGGTGGCCCATCCACCGGCCTGCACCGAAAGTGGATGAAGTGGAGCCGGCAACTGTTATGCTGGAAACAGGCATTAAAGTGGTAGACCTGCTCGCCCCCTATCCCCGGGGAGGCAAGGTGGGCCTGTTCGGCGGCGCCGGTGTGGGTAAGACCATTTTGATCATGGAGCTCATCCGCAACATTGCCTACGAGCACGGCGGCTACTCGGTGTTCGCAGGTGTAGGCGAGCGCACCAGGGAAGGCAACGACCTCTATTTCGAGATGAAGGAATCGGGAGTAATTGAGAAGACGGCCATGGTGTTCGGCCAGATGAACGAGCCGCCGGGAGCGCGCCTAAGGGTGGGGCTGGCCGCCCTGACCATAGCCGAGTACTTCCGCGATCAAGAGCGCCAGGACGTGCTGCTCTTCATCGATAACATCTTCCGCTTCACTCAGGCCGGTTCTGAAGTGTCTGCCCTCTTGGGCCGCATGCCTTCAGCTGCCGGTTACCAGCCTACTTTGGCCACGGAGATGGGGCAGCTGCAGGAGCGCATCACCACAACCAAGAACGGCTCCATCACGTCCATTCAGGCCATTTACGTGCCTGCTGACGACTACACCGACCCGGCTCCAGCCACGGCCTTTGCCCACCTGGATGCCACCACCAACTTGGAGCGCAGCATCGCTGAGAAGGGCATCTACCCCGCGGTGGATCCCTTAGATTCCACCAGCCGTATCCTTGCGCCGGAAGTGGTGGGCCAGGAGCACTATGAAGTGGCCCGCGGCGTGCAGCAGGTGCTGCAGCGCTACAAAGAGCTGCAGGATATCATCGCCATTTTGGGCATGGATGAACTATCGGAAGAGGACAAGATTATCGTGGCCAGAGCCCGCCGCCTGGAGCGCTTCATGTCCCAGCCCATGTTTGTGGCCGAAGCGTTCACTGGCATGCCCGGCAAGTACGTGCCGGTGAAGGAGACTGTGCGCGGCTTTAAGGAAATCCTGGAAGGGAAACACGACCATCTGCCAGAGAATGCGTTCTACATGGTGGGTACCATCGACGAAGCGGTGGCCCGGGCGCAGGCTCTGGCTAAGGAGAGTGCCTGATGGCGGTCTTTGCTTTGGAAGTCCTCACTCCCGAAAGGACAGTGGTCAGCACTGAGGTGGAATATGTGCGGCTGCCGGGCGCAGATGGCACCTTCGGCGTTCTAGCCGGCCACCAGCCCATTATGGCCGCTTTGGGCATTGGCGTGCTGGAGTTCGGGCCCTTCCAGGGCAGGCGCAGAAAAATCGCCCTTGGAGGCGGCTTTGCAGAGATGCATGAGAACAAACTCACCGTCTTGGCCCGCACTGCGGAGCTGGCGGAAGAGATCGATGTGCTCAGGGCCAGGGAAGCCAAGCGCCGTGCCGAGGAGAGGCTCAAGGCGCGCCAGGCTGATGTGGATGTGGCCAGGGCCCAAATCGCTTTGCAGAAGGCGCTCTTGCGCTTGAGAGTTGCCGATGAAAAGTAACGTGTGCTGAAGCAGATGAGCTCCCCGCATGGGGAGCTTTTTTGCATAGAACCCAGTTTTTAGGAGCATACTAGCGCCAAGGCGGTGATAGTATGCAGGTATGGAGAAGAATCAAAGACAAGCTTCGCGCAGCCTGGTACAGGCGGGAAAACAGAAAAGTGCTCATGGGGGTGATGATCGGGCTGGCGCTCATCGCGGGCATCGGCATTGGCGCCTACCGGGCCTGGCCGGAGGAGCAGCCCGCGGCGGTGCAGCCGCTGACCAAAGAAGAACTGGATGAACTGGTGCAGGAAAAGGTGCAGAGCGTGATCGCCACCTTCTACCCATGGGTTTTGGATGGCCCTACTCAGGTGGTGATGGTGGAGCCCCCGACCAGCCCCCTGCCTCAGCCTACAGAGCCCAAACCCGAGCCGGAACCGGAGCCGGTTGTCTCCTTTGAGCGGCTGATCTGGCCGGTGCAGGGCGAGATCGCCACGCCCTTCGGCTGGTACCGCCATCCTGTGTACGGCGACTGGCGCTTTAACGCAGGCGTGGAGTTCGCCGCCACTGGCGATACGGTGCGCACTGTGCTGCCCGGCAAAGTAGCCGCGGTGAACGCCAACGGCGAGGAGATGGAGCTGATCATCGAGCACGGCAGCGGCTGGGCCAGCATCTACCGCTCGGTGGCGGGCATTAAGGTTGCCCCGGGAGAGCAGGTGCAGCAGAACCAGAACATTGCCGTTCCCGCCGGCACAGGCAGGGTGTTCTTCGGCCTGACCCACAACGGCCGGCCGGTCAATCCGGAGGCGTTTCTCCGCTAGCCAAGCATAATGCATGCCCTGCGGCATATACATTGTATAAAAAGTGCTAGGGGGAAGCGCAGATGAGAGACTATATCCGCAAGCGGGTAGTGGATGTAAGTTTATATATCGTGAAGACCAACGCTACTGTGCGGCAGGCGGCTCTGGTCTTCGGGGTGAGTAAAAGCACCGTGCACAAAGATGTTACTGAGCGCTTGCCACGGATCAACAAGGAACT
>JAAYMM010000085.1 GCA_012521335.1 Bacillota bacterium
ACTAGGGTTGAGGGCGATGTCTACGCCATCGCTCTTCGTGAGACCTCGCTCCTTTCTGTCTATCTGTTGGTGCGAGGTCTCTATTTTTATCTCCACACGCGTTTTTCCTGCCACCGCCTACCAAAACTTTACGCTAACCCCGCTGGACTTATTGCAAAGCCGGCAGGGGGAGACTATACTAAAAAGTACGAGGAGGTGGGTTAATGAACTTTTTTCGCGAGCTGCTCACACCCAAACGAGTCATAGTCTTCGTCCTGCTCGTTCTGTTTTTGGTCTTTTTCTCCAGAAAATTGGGTGCCGTTCTCCTGCCCTTTATCATCGCGATCAGCTTCGCGGTAATCCTTGAGCCCCTGATCGGCTTCTTGGAAAGGGGCCTGCGTCTGCCCCGCGCCGTTGCCGTACTCGCCACCCTGGTTGCCGTAGGAGGGTTGACCTGGTACGGTGTTGTCCTCCTCATCGGCCAGCTTGTGGGCCAGCTCATTGACCTCGCTTCACTGCTTCCTGTATACAGGGAAACCATAGCCGAGATGACTGAGGACCTCCTGGGCCACCTACAGGCCCTCAACGAAAGCCTGCCCACCATCGTAAGCGTGAACATTCAAACTAGCGTGCAGGATTTCCTGGTTACACTGGAAGACAGCACGAAGGATTTGATCAACCGGGTCTTGGGTATGTTCTCGGGCCTGCCTTCCTTCTTGCTGGTGAGCATCATAACCCTCGTTGCCACGTATTTCTTCTCTCGGGACAAAGAACTGATTCTCGATACCTTCATGCAGTTTGTCCCCACTACATCGCGGGACAAGGCTCTAGAGTTCCGTAGAAAACTCAGTGTCGATCTGTTCGGCTACATTAAGGGCCGCTTTTTGATGTTGATCATCTCTACAGTGATCACAGCGGTGGGCCTGGTCTTGATTGGTACCCGATACTGGGTGATTTTAGCCATTGTGATCGGGATTATCGATCAAATCCCCGTGATCGGCCCTGGAATCATCTTCACCCCCTGGGTAGCCATGAGCGTGATCGCCGGGGATATCAACCGGGCAGTGTACCTCACTATCCTCTATTTTGTCATCTTCGCCGCCCGGAACTTCGCTGAACCGAAAATCATGGGTGATTCGGTGGGACTGCATCCGTTGATCATGCTGTTGGCCATGTACGGGGGTGCGGTGTTCTTTGGTGTGGTGGGCCTGGTACTCGGTCCGGTGCTGGCTATTGTCATCCGTGCCACCACAGCCGCTGGCCTGCTCAAACTCCCGCCTTATGCTGACAAATAGCGTTCGACAACTGCTAAACTGAGCCAGAAGTGAGTTCGGTTGTGAAACCGGACTCTTTTCTTTTTCCTGCTCCACCTGGGGTGCTCTGCGCGATCCGGCGCTTCTGCGCAGCTTTGGAAGTGCACTTCCCCTACATAAAAGCAGGGCTCGGTTCCAACACTAAGGGTAGTCTCTGCGGACAAGGAGTGCAGCCATGTTCCCGCTGGCCTTCAGTGTTACCCTGCTAACTCTACTCACTGTCTTGCTTTTCCTCGGCTTAGGACAGAGGGTTCTCGATCGCATGCGCCTCACCGACGCCGAAGCCGTTATCATCCTTCTGGTTATGATTGGTGGGCATTTTCTGCCCACCGTTTCCCTGACTGCCCGCATAGCCCTGAACTTAGGCGGCCTGGTCCCTTTGGGTGTAGGCGCCTATCTGCTTTTCACCACCTCAGGCGTGGAAAAAACCCGAGCTGCGGGAGTGACTCTCGTTACGGCGCTCTTGATCTTCCTCACCGACAAGCTGCTCCCCCTGCAACCTGGACTTCTGGATCCAGTCTTCGGCGGTGGTATTTTTGCGGGGCTCGCAGCCACCTTTTGGGGCCGTTCCAGGCGCAGCGCCTTCATCGGCGGCCTGGTGGGCGTTCTGCTCGTGGATTTAGCCAGTGTGGTGCAGCTCTGGCTGCAGGGTGTGCAGGAGCAGATCACCTTGGGCAGCGGAGGGCTTTTCTCCAGCATGGTGCTGAGTGCGTTTTTAGCCGTGCTGATTACGGAAGTGATCGGCGAAGCGCGTGAAGCCCTCCATCAAGGAGGTGAAGAGGATGCCTAGGCGCCTATCGCCGGTACTCGGTGCGTTGATCCTGCTTTCCTGCCTGCTAAGCGCACCTGTGGCTGCCGACGGTGACCTGTGGGATGAGCTGCTGCCCTCCGGCGAGTACTACACCCTGAGAGGCCCCGCTGGCCAGGTTCTCCTGGAAACCGGGAGGCGCATCTACCTAGAGGATCAATACCTCAGCGCCGACAACCGCCTTTATGAGGTTGTGGAAGTAGATGACGAAGCACGCATCGCCCGGGCAGAGCTGATGGAAGAGGTGGAGCTGGAGGTGACTCCCTGGCAGGAACTCCGCCGTGAGCTCGGCCTGACAGTGATCGAAGCAGCCGACCCTGACCAGGAAAAAGGAGCTATTGCGCTGTACCACACCCACAACGCGGAGAGCTATGTGCCTACCGATGGAACAGACAGCATCTACGGCAAGGGAGGTATCCATCAGGTGGGGGCCGCCTTTGCCGAGGCCCTGCGTGAGCGAGGTGTGACGGTGCTCTACTCCGAAGCTCTGCACCTGCCCCATGATCGCGGCGCTTACCGCCGCTCTCGGGAAACGGTGCTGGAGCTCATGGCCAAGGAGCCTGACGCCATTTTTGATGTCCATCGCGACGCCGCTCCGAGCACCGCCTATGCTGTTCAGCTCAACGATCAGTGGATAACCAGCATCCAGTTCGTGGTGGGGCGGCAGAATCAGAACTTGGGTGTAAACAGAAAATACGCGGAGTCCCTCAAGAAACTGGCCGATGACCTCTACCCCGGCTTGGTGAAGGGTATCTTCTACGGCCGCGGCAACTACAACCAGGATCTCAGTCCCCTCAGCCTCTTGCTGGAAGTAGGTGCCCACACAAACAGCCGAGACGCCGCGGAAAGGGGTGTGTCCCTCTTTGCCGAAGTAGTCGATCACTACTTCTACGGGCCCTCTGCCGAAGCAGCGGAAAGGGGCCGAGCTGGTGCCGCCCGCCGCAGTATCTTGGGCCTGCTTGTTTTTGTCACCGCGGCAGGGGCCGTTTTCTTCGTAGTTAACGCCGGGGGATTTTCCGCGGCTCTAGAACGCCTCAAGGGGGCACTGCGCCTGCGCGACCGCCGCTAAGCCCGTGCCGCCAAGAAAAACTTCACTGCCCTCCTGCAGCGCAGGAAATCACGCCTTGCAGGGAGAAGTTAACAGGCAAAAGCGTAACGGAGTGATGGCAGTGAAGTTCCTATTTAGAGCTGCAGTAGCCCTTCTGATCATCACGCTCATCCTCACCGGAGGTCTGATCCTCTACTTGACCATCACTGAATTCAGGCCAGAGGAAGCCATGCCTGTACAGATTCTCCATCAGCAGAACCGTCTCTTAGGTGCGGCAGACGAGCTGACCATCACCACATTCAACATGGGATATGCAGCCTTGGACCGGGATGTAGACTTCTTTATGGACGGCGGTATCATGTCCCGGGGGCTGAGTAAAGAACGAGTAGAGCAGAATCTGGCCAAAGCCATTGAGTTTCTCCAGTCCCTGGAATCCGATTTTTATCTCCTGCAGGAAGTAGACGAAGACAGCACCAGGAGTTTCCGAATCAACCAAAGGGAGCGCATCGCCAGAGCCCTGCCTGGTTATGTCACTAGCTACGCACTGAACTACCAGGTGGGCTGGGTACCCGTGCCTGTCTTCCAGCCCATGGGGAGAGTAGTCTCTGGACTGCAGACCCTATCCCGCTACGCCGTCCATGAAGCCACCAGGTTCTCCCTGCCCAGTACCTCTTCCTGGCCGGTTCGGGTGGCTCACCTCAAGCGCTGCCTGTTGGAAAGCAGAGTCCCGGTGGACAACGGCAAAGAGCTGGTCATCGCCCACGTGCATTTGGAAGCGTTCGACGAGGGGGGACACCTGCGCAGCGCACAGCTGGCTTTTCTGGAGGAGTACGCCCGGAGAGAAGCGGCTAAAGGCAATTACCTCATCATCGGAGGGGACTGGAATCATCTCTTGGCAACGAATCCCCGGGAAATGCAGGCCCGTTTTTCGGCCAGCTGGCCCTCGTGGCTGCAGCTGCTCCCGGACGATCTCCTGAGTGAGTTCGTGTGGGCATACGATGAGCAAGTACATTCCGTCCGTACCCTCGAAGCTCCGTACGACCCGCTGCGCACCTTTACCTGCACGATCGACGGCTTTTTGGTGTCGCCCAACGTGGAGATTATCGAGGTGCGCGGCCATGACCTCGGTTTCGAGTTCAGCGACCA
Organism: Bacillota bacterium; assembly: GCA_012521335.1. Classification (GTDB taxonomy): domain Bacteria; phylum Bacillota; class Limnochordia; order Darwinibacteriales; family Darwinibacteriaceae; genus DTU010. Next base: position 4,295 of record JAAYMM010000085.1, read on the forward strand.
CAATCCAGTTACGCTCAGATTCAGACTGGCAAACGATGCACCGCTTGTTCATGACGAAATCGAGCTGGAGGAAGGCCAGGAACCAGCGTAAGGAAAGGACCACAGTCAAGAAAGCCAAAAAAAGGCTCCCAGGAGCAGATCTCCTGAGAGCCTTTGTTGTCAAAAAATGGCTCCTCGGGCTGGACTCGAACCAGCAACCCTTCGGTTAACAGCCGAATGCTCTGCCATTGAGCTACCGAGGAGCGGCCTCCAATGCGACACCGGGAAAACCAGCAGCATCGCACAGGAGTA
>JAAYMM010000086.1 GCA_012521335.1 Bacillota bacterium
CACAGCCCACAAGCCGGCCAGCGCACCCACCAGGCCCAGGGGGATGGCAAACATGATGATGAACGGCTGCAGGAAGGACTCAAACTGTGCCGCCATGACCAAATAGACCAGAGCCACCGATAGGATCAAGGCCATGGTGAGTTCGTTGATGGATTCGGAAATGTAGTTCTGCAACCCGCCCACGCGAATGTGATAGCCCGGCGGGATATCCATCCGGGCGATGATCTCCTGGCTCTTGCGCACCGCCTGGGTGAGGGACATGTCGCCCAAGATTCCCGTGACGTAGGTAATGGGCAGGCGATCAACCCGCTGGGCCACAGCTACCGCGGTAATGGTTTCAGGTACCACAACCTCTTTGAGCAGGACGGGATTCTCACCGAGCCCCGCAATGCTCACGGGGGAGGTAATCTTGGTGTTGAGGAGATCATCCACCGAGTTGATGGACGAGTTGGGCCTGAGCACCACAGGCAGGCTGCGGCCATCCACTTCGATGTAGGTTGCTTCCAGCCCCGCAGTGGCATAGCGCATGCCAAGGCCCACCTGCCCGGCGGTAAAGCCTCCCAAGATGCTTCGGGAAGTGTCCACGTTGAGGAACAGCTCTCGCGACGGGCGGAAGGTAGAGTCCTGCACATCGCGAAAACCTGGAATCTCCTTGAGCCTCTCCTTCAGTTCGGCCGCGAGGGCGTTGCACACCTGGGCATCCTCCCCGCGCACCTCGATGGAGAGGTTGGGAGAAAACAGGGTGCTGGCGGCGGTGCCGAACAGGGAACTGTCGGAGATGTTGGCCCTGAGCACGCCGTGCCTGCTCATAACTTCTTGGATTTCTGCGGTCAGGTCCTTGGCTTTGCGGCTGCGCTGGTCGTGGGGCACGAGAGTAAGGAAGAACTGCGCGTTGGCTGTATCGATCCCCCGAACCAGGCTGACCACATCTAGTTCGCCTTGATCGCCGGCCTGCACGGCCACCGCTCCCACCTCAGGAATGCTCAGCAGATCGGCTTCGATGGCGGCAATCATTTCCCGCACCTGCTCCAGGGGCAGCCCTACTGGGAGCATGGCGTGTACCCCTAAGAAACCTTCATCGAAGCTGGGCAGAAGCTCCTGGTTCAGCCGTGGATAGATCGCCACAGCCGCGGCCAGCAAGATGATCACCAGGGCAAAAGCCCATCCCTTCCGATTGAGGATCCTTTCCAGGAAGCGGCTGTAAACAGCCCGGGCTCGCCCTGCCACTACATCCTGTCTGGGCTGGGCTCCTTTTCTGGACTTGAGCAGCCGGGAAGCAAGGGCAGGCACCACCGAAAGGGCCACTAGGAACGAAGCGGCCAAGGCAAAGGACATGGATAAGCCGAACTCCCTGAGCAGCTGGCCGGCAAAGCTGGACAGCACGATAACAGGAAGGAAGACTACCACATTGGTCAGGGTGGAAGCCAGCAGTGCACTGGCCAGTTCTCCAGCACCGTCTCGGGCTGCAGCCAGGCGGCCTTTTCCTTCTGTACGGTGCCTAAAGATGTTCTCGATCACCACGATGGATGAGTCCACCAACATGCCTACACCCAAGGCCAGCCCGCCCAGGGTCATGAGGTTCAGCGAGAGCTTGGACATGTAGATCAGGACAAAACTGGCAATAATGGACACAGGAATAGACAGGGCAATGATCACAATGCTGGATGCGTTCCGCAGGAAAAAGAGGAGCACCGCCACGGCCAGCACCGCGCCGATCATGCCGCTGAAAGCCAGGGAGCTGATGCTTTGGTTGATGAAAATGGACTGATCGGTGATGGTGGTAAACTCCAGTTGCGGAAACTCCGCCTGCAGTCTCGCCAGGGTCTCCTTCACGTTTTGCGCTACGCGCACGGTGTTGGCGCCGCTCTGGCGCATGATCTGGATGAGCACAGTATCCTGCCCGTTGTAACGGGTGATGCCATCCCGGGGTGCTACCCGGGTGGTCACCTCAGCCACATCGCTGAGGTACGTGAGGGAAGGCAGCAGGCCTCCCAGGCCCAGGATGCCGCTGCCCTGCTTCATGCCTACGATCATATTCTCCAATTCTTCCACGCTGCTGATCTGGCTGCCCGCCCGGGTAGTGTAGCGCACTCCATCGGCGGTAACCGCCCCTCCGGGCACAACGATGTTCTGATACTGGATCAGCTGCTGCAGGATGACCGGGGTGAGGCCCAGCTCATGGAGGTGGTCAGGATCGAAGAGTACCTGGACTTCTTCGGTGGTGGTGCCCAGCAGGCTCACCTGTGCTACGCCGGGCACCTGCTCAATCTGGGGTTTTAACCGGCTGAGCTGTGCAGAAAGCTCCACGGGGGAAAGGCCTTCCGAACTGACGCCCACCAGCATGAGGGGAAAGTCATTGGGGTCCACCTGCACCACGAGGGGTGTCTGCGCGCCATCGGGCAGGGTTAAGGCTGCTTGGGCCAGGCTGTTGCGCACCGCATCGAGGGAGGTGAGCATATCTGTGCCCCACTCAAACTGCAGCACCACAACAGACACGTTTTCCATACTGAAGGAGTCAATGCGGCGCATGCCGCTGATGCCCGCCAGGGCTCCTTCAACGGGGATGGTCACGTTCTGCTCCACGGTTTTGGAGGCTCCCCCTGGATACATGGTGACCACTACCGCCACTGGGAAGTTGATATCCGGCAGGAGGTCGATGCCGATCTTCTGCAGGGAAATAACTCCGAAGATGAGGGTAATAATAACAAAGACGGTTACGGCAACCGGGCGGCGTACAGCCAGTTTTGCTAACTGCATCAAGACATCCTCCTTAAGTTACAGGGCCAAAGTGCATTCGACTAAGAGTTCTGGATTGGGCGATGTTATCCTGCTCCTGTCAGGCTAGAGAAAGGAAGAGCCGCTGTGGGGAAATATGCTAAGCTGCTGCTGGGCTGCGGAGTGGCCGCGGCTGTGCTTGCAGTCGCGTTCGTGCTGTGGAACCGCTGGCAGGCGCCGCCATCCCCGCTCCCAGAGGAAAAGCCAGCCAAGCTGGAGAGCTGGCGGCAGACTATTTCCGAGACGGACCTGGACCTTCTGGCCAGGGTAGTGAGGGCAGAAGCTGAGGGAGAGCCCTATGACGGCCAGGTGGCCGTGGCAGCGGTGATCCTCAACCGGGTGAGGCATCCCGAGTTTCCCAACACCATCCCGGCTGTGGTCTACGAGCCCCTGGCCTTTTCGGTAGTGGCCAATGGTACAGTGAACAAACCGGCCACGCCCAGTGCTGTGGAAGCTGCCCACGCCGCCCTCAATGGGTGGGATCCCACGGGAGGGGCCCTGTACTTCTACAACCCTGCCAAAACGCGCAGCGCCTGGATCCGCGGGCGAACAGTGTTGAAAACCATCGGCAAACATGTATTTGCCAGCTAGGGGGAAACAGCCATGTCTGCACCTTTCCGGCGCAGGCTCACAGGGATAATCTTCGCTGTGCTGCTCTTGGGTGTGGGGTTTGCCGCCGGCCAGTACTACCTGCAGCGCACTTACCAGACTCAGGTGGAGGCGGCCTACCGCCGGGCCTTAAGCGAGCTGGCCACTCATTTCCAGGAGCTGGCTGCAGAACTGGGCCGGGCCCGCTTGGCGGTGAGCGGCAGACAGCGGAGCTTAATTGGCGCCAATCTGCGGCGCCTGGTCTATGCTGCCCAGGACAACCTGGGCGAGCTGCCCCTGGGCGAGGTGAACCTGGAGGGATTATGCCGGCTGCTGGATGAAGTACACGAGCAGACCTACCTCTACGTGCAGGCGGAATGGGACCCCCAGGCCTTGGAAGAGCTGTACAGCCAAGTGCAGTATGTCAGTGGGGAGCTGGGGAACCTGGTTCTGGCTAAACAGCAGGAGTATCCCTTGGTTTCCTGGCAGCGCTACCTAGCGGCTGCAGTCGCTGCCCCCGAGGTCCTGCAGGCCTTTACCGCGATCAACGATGGGCTTGGGGAGCTGCGTTCGCCCCTGTCCCGCGCTCCTGCGAGAAGAGGGGAGATTGCCGGCGAGAGCATAGGGCCTGAACAGGCCGTAAAGGCTGCCCAGGAGTTCTGCGGACGGGCCGGGCTGCACTTCCAGGTGACCAACGAGTCCAAGGGGGAGATCCCCGCCTACACCGTGGAGGCCAAAGATGAACGGGGGCGCATTATCGTGGAGGTGTCTCAAAAGGGCGGCCGGGTGCTGTGGATGATGGCCGCCGAGGAAGTGCCGGCCAGCAGCTTGTCAGCTCAGGAGATGGTGGACAAAGGGCGTGAGTTCTTGGAGCAGCGCGGTTTTCCTCCCCTGCACCTCACCGATGTGCAGATGCTGCGCAACAGAGCCACCCTGACCTTTGTGCCCAACCGTGGGGGTATTCTGCGCTATGCCGAGTCGGTGAAAGTGCAGGTGAGCGCGGCCGATGGGAGCATCTTAGGTTTTTGGGGCACCCCTTATTACACCGCCCAGAGCCGGTTGGAGCAGCTCGAAGAGCTTCCTGAGCAGACTTGGGAAGTGCAGGATAAACTCCGCTCCGGGCTGGAGGTCCTCGATGAAAAGCTGGCCCTCATCCCCACGGCTGACAACCGGGAGGTGCTGACCAAAAGGGTGGGGGTGCGCTACCAGGATGAGTACTACCTGATCTACCTCAATGCCGCAACAGGTGAAGAGGAGCAGATTGTGCAGGTCAGCTCACCGCTTTACTTCTAGATCATGGGCCGGGAAATCCCGGCCCTTTTTGTGCTATCCATAGATATCCCGTTTGCTGTACCCCACAAGCCCCAAGGTCATGAGTACCACGGCGAGTACTAGGGTCGCCAGCACAGTCCAGGGACTCACCGCTTCCAGCGGTACGTTGGGCATGTGTCCCCAGGGGGTAAGTCTGGCCATCCATGCTGGGAGCTGGAGCAGGCTGCCGAAGTAGTCGGCGAAGAAGGTGTAGCCAAGATAGAACCAGACCAGAGCCGCAGCCTTAGGGGCGGTGCCCACGCAAAGGGCCGCCAGGCCCACCAGAATCCAGACCGCCGGCACATAGGCCAGCGAGCTCAGCAGGGTATGCCCTAAAGGAAAGGGATCGGCCACTACGGCCGAAGCCGCGGCCCACAACCCCAAGACGCCAACCAGCTGCATGACCACTGCAGTAGCCAGGGCCGTGCCCAAAAAACTGCCCATAACCTGCACGCGGGTGACAGCCCGGGCCAGAAGGTGTTCGGTGCGGCCGGCCTTCTCCTCGGCGCGCAGCTTGAGGATCACCAACAGGGCTGGCACAGCAGCCAGCATGGGCAGGAGGGAGAGCAGCATGGCCACAAACTGGCCCAGGATGGAGGCACCGGCGATGTCTGGCAGCACTTGCTGGTAGAGTTCGCTGCTTTGCACAAAGTCTTCCACGTCGGCAAACACAGAGCCATAGGAAGCGCCCAAGACCAACATGCCCACAGCCCAACCGATGATGGTGGTCCGTTCCAGCCGCAGCACCAAGCCCAGCGGGCCGCCCAGGAAGCGGGAAGCGCGGCTGGGGCCCTGCTTGGCTGGGAAAAGCCCTGCTTCCAAGTCGCGCCGGGTGTTCAGGCGGAAGGCCAGGAGAGTGAGGAGGCTCGCCGCGAGCAGTGCCGTTCCCAGAGGCCAGAAGTGGTTCTCTACGTAGACCTGAGCCCGCAGCACTAAGCCCAAGGGCGAGAGCAGTGACAGCGTTTCACTGCTGATGTCCCCCACAGCCCTCAAAAGAAAGGACAGGCCGAGAAAACCAAAGGAGTAGGCCATGGCTGTCCGTGAAGTTTCCGTGAGCTGGGCAAAGAACAGGGTGGAGGCAGCAAAGAACAACCCTGTGACAGCGAGGGCTCCACCGAAGAAGAAGGAGCCGGTCCAGTCCATGCCTTCCAAACCCAAAAGCCCCAGTCCGATGCTGACCAAAAGGCCCAAGACAGCGTTGGTGCAGGCGAGCACCAGCATGGTCGCGGCGGCGTTGGCCAGCCGGCCCACCGGCAGGGAGCGGATCACCTCGATACGGCCCCGCTCTTCATCGCGCCTGGTGTGTTTAATGGCCAGCAGAATGTTCATGATAGCCACAACCACCATGGTAAACAAAAGCATCTGATGGGCCATGATGGCACCCAGATGGTAGTTGTGAATCCCGTAAGCAGGCCCCAACATCGAGATGAGGGCGGGATTGGTAAAGGTCTGGGCAATGATCTGCCGTTCAGGGCCGGCCGGATACAGTTCTGGAAACGCAGCTGCCACCGCCACAGTGAAGAGGAGCAGGGAGAGGAGCCAGAGGGGAATCTGCACCCGGTCGCGCCGCAGGATCAGACGGGCTAAAGGAAAAGTGTTGACCAAGAGCTGACGCATGTTACTCAGCCCCCTTGTAGTGGTGCATGAACAGCTCTTCCAGGGTGGGAGGCGCACTCTCTAGAGCAAGGATCTGGAACTGGCTGAGGTAGCCGATCACATCACCCAGTTTATCGCCATCCACTTGGAAGGCAGCGCCGCTGGGGAACTCTTCCAGGTCGTGGATGCCTGGCAGTTCCTTTAGGCTGGGCAGGGGCTGCGCGGTTTCCACACGTACCCGGGTCCTGGTCAAGTGGCGCAGTTCCTTGAGGGAGCCTGATTCAATGATCTGGCCTTGGCGGATGATGCTCACCCGATCACAGAGCTTTTCCACTTCGGAAAGGATATGGCTGGAGAGAAAGACGCTCTTGCCCTGGGCTTTCACCTCCTGCACGCATTCCTGGAAGACCAGCTCCATCAAAGGATCCAGGCCGGAAGTGGGTTCGTCGAGGATATAGAGATCGGCATCGGCAGCGAAGGCGGCCACTAGGGCCACTTTCTGCCGATTACCCTTGGAATAGGTGCCGCATTTCTTGGTGGGATCCAGATCAAAGCGTTCGATTAGTTCGTCCCGGCGGCTCTTATGGTTAGCTCCGCGCAGCTTGACGAAGAAGTCAATGACCTCACCGCCCGTTAGGTTGGGCCAGAGGCTCACATCTCCCGGCACGTAAGCAATGCGTTTGTGGATTTCCACCGCATCCCTCCAGGCATCCAGGCCGAAGATCTGGGCAGAACCGCTGGTGGCCTGCAGAATCCCGAGCAGGATGCGGATGGTGGTGGTTTTTCCAGCGCCGTTGGGCCCGATAAATCCGTACACTTCCCCCTGGTTGACCTCGAGGTTGATCCCTGCGAGGGCAGTCACATGCCCGAACCGTTTGGTCACATTATTGACTCTTAGTACTGCCATGGTCACCCTCCTTATAGAAAACCTTTCTTAAGACGTCTAAGAAGGCGTAAAACTCTTCTACATAGGCCTGCCAGTCCAGTCCAGTCAGGTCTTTGTCTTTGAGCTGATTCATAACCTCGTTCTGGTACCCTTCCATGGACCAGCGGATCAGATTCATAACCTGTCTGGGCGGTATGTCTTCACGAAAGAGGCTGGTATCCACGTTGGCCCAGAGTTTGCTCAGTTCACTGCTGGCCAGTTCAGCCATGCGCTGCTGCAGATCGGGAAACAGCTGGCGTGCATCCTGGTTGATCTGCACATTGGCCAGCAGCGCAAAGGGCAGCGGGTTCTGCAGATGAGCGCGCATCTTCAACTCGGTGATCTGCACGAACCTGGTGATGAAGTCCGGCTCCGTGTAATCCAGCTTGCTCACATACTCCCGCTGGAGATAGTCTAAGCTGTACTCCAAGGCGCGGCGGAAGAGCTCTTCCTTGCTGTTGAAATAATAAAAGAGCATGCCTTTGCCGATACCCGCCTCCTGCACTATGCGGTTGGTGGAAGCGTTGGCGTAGCCGTGTTGGGCAAATTCTCGCAGGACCGCATCCCATATGCGCCGCTGCTTTTCCGGGTCTAGCTTGTGAAACGCCTCATTCAAGGCACCTGCCTCCTTTCTAGACCACTGTGGTCGATTTTAGTCTAGCATAATCGACCACTCTGGTCAAGATGCTCGGCAGAAAACCAGCCCCAAATGGGCTGGCTTCAGCGCAGGGCCTGGATGTGAGCGGCGGTAATGCTGGCCCGTTCCGTTGGGTCACGGCGGGAGATCTCTCCAGTCACCAGCAGGAGAGGTTCGCTGTAAATCACTTTAGCATACTTCTTGTACACATCTTCAAAGATGGTAACATCGATCAGCCCATATTCGTCTTCTAAGGTCAAAAAGACCACAGTCCGGCCGCTGCGGGTGGGCGGCCGGTGGGGGCGGATCACAAGCCCTGCCATCTGCACGGTGCCTTCCTTCAGGGCTGCAGCTTCCCGGCTGGTCAAAACGGTTCTGGGCAGCTTGGGCCGGTAGAACTCCAGCACATGCCCTTGGGCCGTGAGGTGCAGGACTGAGTACTCTTTGAGCCAGCGCTCGAAGGGGCTGAAGTCGGCAATGCGGCTGTGGGCTGGGGCGGCTTCCCTAAAGAGGCTGCTGCTTTTGTTCTGGTAGTACAGGGGGAGCTCCCAGATCAGTGCCCGGCGGTTAGGGGAAAACCGGTCAAAGGCTCCGCCTAAAACCAGGTTCTCCGCTACATCTCTGCTCACCGTGGTGCGGCTGACGAAATCCTGCACTGAGCTGAACTTCCCGCGCGCCCGCTCCTCTAAAATGGATTCTAGAAAAGAGGCTTCCATGCCCTTAACCTGTTTGAGGCCGATGCGGATGGAGTTTTCCTGGGCGGTGAATTCCGGCGCGCTCTCGTTGATGTCCAGGGGCAGGATCTCAATCCCCCGGCTGCGCGCCTGCACGCAGAGGGTGTTGGGCGGGTAGAAGCCCATGGGCTGCGCGTTGAGCAGGGCCGCATAAAACTGGGCAGGGAAGTGCTCGAGAAGATAGGCAGTGCGGTAAGCCGTATCGGCAAAAGCCGCGGCATGGGCTTCGCAGAAGCCGTAACCCGCGTAGCCTACAATATAAGAAAAGATCAGCTCGGCCGTTTCCCGTTCAATGCCTTGGCTTAAGGCCCTGGTGATGAACTCTCGGCCAATATCCTCCAGCTCCGCTTGGGAGCGGAATTTGGTCATGGCCTTGCGCAGGTGATCCGCTTCTCCGGGGGTGAAGCCCGCGATTTCCGTGGCAATTTCGATTACCTGCTCCTGGTACAAAACCACGCCGTAGGTGGGAGCCAGAATCTTTTCCAGTTTGGGATGGAGGTAGGTGATCTCTTCCCGGCCGTGCCGGCGGGCAATGTAAGGGTCCACCATGTTGCCTTTAATGGGCCCAGGCCGGATGAGCGCCACACTGGCCACAATATCTTCAAAGCGATCGGCCTGCAGCCGCGACTGGAGGCTCCTTTGGGCCGGGCTTTCCAGCTGGAAAATACCCACTGTATCGCCCCTCTGCAGCCGGGAGAAGGTGGCCTGGTCATCCAGGGGAATCTCTTCATACTGGAGCCTGGGCCCCAGGGTCTGCACCGCGTCGGACACAGCGGACAAGGTGCGCAGGGAGAGCAGGTCAATTTTGATCAGGCCCAGATCACCGATGGTGTCTTTGTCGAATTGGGTGATAAGCACACCCTTGGCTGAAGGCTGCAGGGGGGTAACCTGGGTTAAGGGCTCTCCGCTCACCACCAACCCTCCCAGGTGGGTGCCTATCTGACGGGGGAAAGCATTGATGGCCGCGCAGTAATCTAAAAGCTTGGCATACTTTTTCTCATGCAGGGGGTGATGCTTCAGTTCGGGCAGTCTGTGCAGAAGGCTGCGGATGCCGTCCGCAGGCACGCTGATGATGTTGTTGGTCAGCCGTTTCAGTTCTGCCTGCCCGTAACCTAGAGCCCGGCCCAAATCCCGCAGGGCGGAGCGGGCGTGGTAGGTGTGAAAGGTGCACACAGAGGCCACCTTTTCCGGGCCGTAGCGTTTGTAAACATAATCAGCAACCTGATCCCGGTAGCGGGCATCAAAATCCACATCAATGTCGGGTTTCTGCGCCCGCTCCAGGCTTAAAAAGCGCTCGAAAAGCAATCCCCTGCTGAAGGCATCCACATTGGTGATGCCCAGGCAGTACACCACCACCGAATCGGCAGCGGAGCCCCGGCCCGCGTAGCGGATGTTGTGCTTGCGGGCATACTGCACCAAATCCCACACGGCCAGGAAGTAATCGGCTGCATCCAGCTGTTCAATAATGCTGAGCTCGTGTTCAATGCGCTCTTTCAGCGGGGCTGAAAGGGAGGAGTAGCGCCTGCGGGCCCCCTGCCAGGTGAGTTCCCGCAGAAACTGATTGGCCTTCTCCGGGCCTTCCTCCGGGAAATAGCGGGGGAAGAGGTTTTGATCCAGCTGCAGGGCAGGCTGGCAGCGCTGGGCGATCTCTAAAGTATTGGCCACCGCTTCGGGAAAGGCGGCAAAGCGCCGCTTCATCTCTTCCGGGGAAGCGAAGTAGTTTTCCCCGTTGAAGGGGCGCTCAGGATGCAGTTCCTGCACTCTAGTTTGGGTGCGCACGCAGACCAGAAGATCGTGGATGGGGAAATCCTCTTTGCGCAGGTAGTGCACGTTGTTGGTGGCCGCAAGGGGGATGCGCAGCTCTTGATGGAGCTGGAAAATCCCCTCCAAAAGGCGCTTGCTGAAGGGGAGGTAATTCTGCACCATTTCCAGATAGACCTGGCCGGCTCCGAAGATCTCCACTAAGCGCAGCACTTCTGCTTTAGCCCGGTCGTGGTCCCTGCGCAGAATGGCCTGGGCGGTGCCGGAGCGGTGGCAGCCGCTGAGCACAATCAAACCCTTGGCATGATTCTGCAGGGCTTCCCAAGGAACCAGGCACTGGTGCCGGGAGCCCCGGGCGAAGCCGGCGGTAATTATGCGGCAGAGGGACTGGTAACCCAGGTTGTTTTCCGCCAGCAGGGTGAGGTGGGTGCCGTCTTCTGTGGTGATTTCTGCCCCTTGGATGGGCTTGATGCCCCGGACCTGGGCCAGTTTGTGGAACTCCACCGCCGCACTCACATTGCTGTGATCGGTGATGGCCACAGCAGGCATTTCCCACTCTGCCGCCTGGTTGAGAAGTGCCTCCAGAGAGGAGGCACCATCGAGGAAAGAATAGGGAGAATGGACATGCAGGTGGACGAACATGCTGACCCCTCCGCTAATCGGTTATGCGGTATAAGATCCACTTTTCCAGCCCGGGCAGGAAATGCAGCTCGCAGCGGCATTTGTTGGTGAGCACTTCGTACACAAAAAGCTCCGGCTCATCCAGCCACCACTGGCCCCCTTCGCGCCAGTGGTTGAGGATATACTTAATCTCGAACCTGCGGCCAAAATCAAAGGCCGCAGGGAAGCTGCCGGCAAACTGCAGCTGGATGGGCTGGTTGACCAGTTTGCTCATGTGAAACACTCCTTCCACAAAAGCAACAGCTGTTCCCGGCGGGGAAGCTCAATCCCCGTTTGGGTAAAAGGAGCCGGTTCCTTTTCCAGCGGCTTGGGCGCCTGCGGTTCCCAGAACATGCTCAGCTGGGCAGCAGAGGAGGGCTCTAGCCCGCTGAGCACAACCTCGATCTGCGCCAGGGGTTCAGCTGGAAGCAGGCTTTCCACAGCCCGCAGAAAAACCGCGGCATCGGCAGCTGCTTCCTTGAAACGGCGCTCCTTGTTCAGGGGCGGCCCTTGGGCGGGGCAGGCCTGCAGCTGCAGCCGGTTGGCGGCCTTGTACTGGCTGTGCAGGGTGTCGGCGAGCTCAGCCATGCCCTGCTTAAGGTAGGGCTTGAGCTCGTGGGTGTGCAGGGGGCGCAGGAATCCTTCCAGAACAGTGCAGTCCAAAGCCCAGCGGCACTCCTGGATCTGCTCAGCCTGAAAAGGGACCAGATCTTCGCCCCGGCCCAGCTTCTGCAGGGCCGCGGCCTTGGGGCCAAACTGGCCGGCCAACTCCACCAGGGGTATTTCCCCCAGCTGGCCCACGGTTTTCACCCCCAGCTTCTCCAGGGCCTCCAGTTCTTCCAGGGGCAGGCGGTGGAGGGGGAGCTGCTTTAAGAAGCCCTTAGTCTGCTTTTCTGGAACTACCCGCTCCGGGCCGGTGAGGTTGTGCGCGGCCAGTTTTGCCACCAGCTTGCTCCCTCCCGCGCCCCAAATGCCTTCCCAGCTGTCCTGGCGCAGCTTCTCGGCAAAATCCAAGATGAACTGCTGGAAAATGACCGGCTGTGCAAAGCGCAGGTACCAGGCGTGGGGATACTCCACTTCTAGCTCGTGGGTGTACTGGCGGGAAAAATCATGCCACTCTTGAACCCAGGGCAGGAAGTCATCCAGGTTGATGCTGAGGGTTACCACCGGTTTATCCAGGCGCAGAACTGCCCTGCTGCCGGTTTGGGGCGTGAATCCGTAGGCTTTAAGTTCAGGGGAGAAGTCCCAGACCTTCTTCTTGTGTGTTAG
>JAAYMM010000087.1 GCA_012521335.1 Bacillota bacterium
CCAGCTGCGCAATGGGCGGCCCCTGGTTCTGGCCATCTCCACCAACGATGCCTTGGGGCTTAACGCCAAGAACCTTGGAGTGCTGCTCAGTACTCCCAGGGTGTTTTTTGTGCCCTTCGGTCAGGATAATCCAGAGCAGAAGCCAAGATCTTTGGTGGCAGATATGGATCTAATTGTGCCTACGGTGGAATATGCTTTACAAGGCAGGCAGATTCAGCCAGTATTGATCGAAAGAAAGTTGCGAGAGGTTAAATAGTGAGGAGATGTTGAAGCATGCGCAAGCTGAATGTGGCTATCTTAGGTGCGACTGGTATGGTCGGACAGGAACTCCTGGATATCTTAGTAGAGCGTGATTTTCCCATTGCCAACTTGACCCTTTTATCCTCGGCTCGTTCGGCCGGCAAGCGGGTTCTTGTGGGGGGCCGGGAATACGCTGTGCAGGAAGCGAGTGCACAGGCCTTTCAAGGAGTGGATGTGGCCTTCTTTGCCGCGGGCGGGCAGGTGAGCCGGGACTGGGTTGATGTCGCCGTGTCCGCAGGTGCTTTGGTGATCGATAACACCAGTGCCTTCCGCCTCCGTGATGATGTCCCCTTGGTTGTTCCCGAGGTGAACAGCGAAGAAATCCTCAGACATAGAGGGATCATTGCTAACCCCAACTGTTCTACCATCATCATGGCTTTGGTGCTCAAACCCATTTACGACCGGGCGGGGATCAGACGCGTGGTGGTTTCTACGTATCAGGCTGTATCAGGGGCCGGAGGCAGAGCCATGGACGAACTGCGCCGCCAGACCGAGGATTATCTAGCAGGCCGGGAAATGGAGGCACAGATTCTACCCGTAGCCAGTGCTGCGAAGCATTACCCCATCGCCTTCAATGTAATTCCGCAAATTGACGAATTTGCTGAAGAGGATTACACTAAGGAAGAATGGAAAATGGTGAGAGAAACCCACAAGTTGTTCAAGGATCCCGATATTAAGGTTTCCCCCACAACCATCCGCATTCCGGTCATGCGCTGCCACAGCGAAAGCATCAACGTGGAAACGGAACAGGGGCTCTCGCCTGAGGAATGCCGCGAGCTGCTCAAACAGGCTCCCGGCGTCAAGGTGTTGGACGATCCCAGCCAACAGGAATATCCCATGCCGCTCCAGCTGACCGGTAAAGATGATGTGTATGTGGGACGGATCCGCCGGGATCTTACCGTGGAGAACGGGCTGAACCTCTGGGTTGTAGGCGATCAGGTGCGCAAGGGAGCGGCACTCAACGCGGTGCAGATCGCTGAACAGGCTCTTAAGCTGGGCGCCATCTAGGCGAGGTGAGAGTGTGAGAATAGTTGTGCAGAAGTTCGGCGGGAGCTCCCTTGCCACCGCCGAGCTGAGGCGAGAAGCCATGCAGCGAGTCTGGGAAGCGTTGGATCAGGGATTCGCACCTGTGGTTGTGGTTTCGGCCATGGGGCGCAAGGGAGATCCCTATGCCACCGATACCTTGCTGGAACTGATGCGCGGGGCCAACCCCCAAGCTCAGGGCGCCAATGTGGACTTGCTCCTATCCTGCGGGGAGATCATCTCCGCCTCCCTTTTTGCTGAGGGGCTGGCCGCCTTGGGGCTGCCGGCGGTGGCCTTAACCGGGTGGCAGTGCGGGATTACCACCGACGATGTGCATCTGGGTGCTCGCGTGCTCAGGGTGCACAGCGACCGCCTCTGGGAAGTGCTGCGCCAGGGCAAGATACCAGTGGTGGCAGGTTTTCAGGGTGTTACTGAACAGGGCGTAGTCACCACCCTGGGCCGCGGCGGCAGCGATACAACCGCGGCAGTACTTGGTGTTGTACTGAAAGCAGAGCGGGTAGAGATCTACACCGATGTGGACGGCATCAAGACAGCAGATCCCCGGCTTGTGCCCGAGGCTCCCACCCTGCATGTGATGTCGTACCGCGAACTGATGGAAATGGCGCATATGGGGGCCAAGGTACTGCATCCCCGAGCCGCGGAGATTGCCATGGAAGAAGGTATCCCCGTGCAGATCCGTGCCTTGCAGCATTCAACCGGCGGCACGTTCATCGGCCACGGGGTTAAGTCGGGAACCGCCCTGGGTGGCGAACAGGTTTCCGATCGGGTGGTTACAGGCATTGCCCACCTAGGGCAGCGGGCTCAGGTGAAAATCACTGGCGTGCAGGACTTCCATGGTTCGGGCCTGGCTGCCAGGGTGTTCCAGGTGTTGGCCCAGGCACAGGTCAGCGTAGATTTGATCAATTTGGCCATGGACGCAATTGTCTTTGTCATCGACGAGGCGAAAGTAGGTGCGGCTAGAGAGGCTCTAGCTCCCTTGGGGCTGGATGTGGAGATTAACGTGGGGTTTGCCAAGGTATCGGTGGTGGGCGCCGGTATGCACGGAGTACCGGGAGTGATGGCCCGGGTAGTCAACTGCCTGACCGCGGAAGACATTCCCATCTACCAGACCAGCGACTCCCATGCCAACATATCCTGCCTGGTTTTGGAGGAACATACAGCTAGGGCCGTAAGGGCGCTGCATAGGGAA
Source organism: Bacillota bacterium (assembly GCA_012521335.1). Lineage (GTDB taxonomy): Bacteria > Bacillota > Limnochordia > Darwinibacteriales > Darwinibacteriaceae > DTU010. Next base: position 2,534 of record JAAYMM010000087.1, read on the forward strand.
TTTCATCTCGAGTCTGTTTAGGAGGTCTAGCACATGAAATCAGGTCAGGTATTAACCGCAATGATCACTCCTATGAACAAGGATTACTCCGTGAACTACACCGTAGCCGTCGAGCTGGCACAGAGGCTCGGTGAAAACGGATCCGATGGGGTGGTGCTCAGCGGTACCACAGGGGAAAGCCCCACACTGAGCTTTGAAGAGAAGGTAAAGCTGTTCTCCACGGTGACTGACGCCCTCGGAGGGCAGATGACTATCATCGCGGGCACCGGTTCCAACAGCACCCAAGACACCATCGCCCTAACTAAGGCGGCGGAGAAGGCTGGCGTGGACGGGATTATGCTGGTCACCCCCTACTACAACAAGCCTTCCCAGGAAGGGCTATACCAGCACTTTAAGACTGTGGCTGAGAACACTTCCCTGCCGATTATGATCTATAATGTGCCCGGCCGCACCAGTGTCAATATACTCCCTGAAACGGTAGCCCGTTTGGCGGAAATTGACAACATCGTGGCCATTAAAGAAGCCAGCGGTAACCTGGAACAGGTGAGCCTGCTCAAGACCATGGTTCCCCCGGATTTTCTCATCTATTCAGGTGACGATGCCCTTACTCTGCCCGTTTTGGCCGTGGGCGGCGTGGGTGTAGTGAGCGTAGCCAGCCACTTAGTGGGCAGGGAGATCAAATCCATGATCGCCGCGTACCAGGCAGGCCGCGTGGGTGAGGCACTGGACATTCACCTGAAGCTCCTGCCGCTGTTTAAGGCCATGTTCATCACCACCAACCCGGTCCCGGTGAAGCGCGCTCTGGAGTTCGTAGGGGTGGACACGGGACCGCTGCGCCTGCCCTTGGTTGATCTCACCAAGCAGGAGGCCCAAAAGGTGAAGGAAGTGCTGCGCAGTATGGGCCTCGGATCGTAACATTTTTTGGCGCGTGGACGGTGAGCCCTCTACCTGGCAGTTTCCAGGAGAGGGTTTTCTTTTTGGATTTGATTATTCTCGGCACTCTGTGTATAATATAAGAATCTGTGACTTGTTCGGCTAAGTGGGAAGCTAACCACCCAAAACGGGCGGAAGTGGTGGTTGATTTTGTTGCGCGGTCTAGAGAAGTCGTAATTTTTGGAGGTGTTTTAAACTGAATGAACAAAGGAGATAAAATACGTATATTGCCCCTGGGAGGTTTGGGCGAGATCGGGAAGAACATGACCGTCTACGAGATGGGCGATGATCTGGCCATAGTGGACGCGGGAGTCATGTTTCCCGAGGACGACATGCCGGGGGTTGACTTAGTCATCCCTGATATCACTTATCTGGTAGAGAACGCCAACAGGGTCAAGGCCATTTTCCTTACCCATGGCCATGAAGACCACATCGGAGGCGTGCCCTATCTGCTGCGTCATCTGAACGTGCCCGTGTACGGGACCAAGCTCACCTTAGGGCTGCTGCGGGTGAAGCTCATCGAGCACGGTTTGGAGAAAAGCGCCAAACTGTACGAAATAAGTGCGGGTCAGAGGATGCGCGTGGGCAAGTTCGATGTGGAGTTCATCCACGTCAACCACAGCATAGCCGGCGTAGTCGCGGTAGCTTTCCATACGCCCCTCGGAGCCATAGTGCACTGCAGTGACTTTAAGTTCGACCAGACCCCCTATGATGGACGGGTAGCTGACCTTTATGCCTTTGCCCGCTTGGGCAAAGAAGGAGTACTGTGCCTGCTCTCCGATTCCACCAATGCGGAGCGTCCCGGTTACACCGCTTCCGAGCGGACAGTAGGCGAGACTTTCGAGAACATTTTCAGCAAGGCAAAAGGAAGGATTCTTGTAGCCACCTTTGCTTCCAACGTTCACCGTATCCAGCAGATTTTCGACGCTGCGGCGCGGGAAGGCCGGCATGTGAGCATTACTGGACGCAGCATGATCCGGACCATCGAGGTAGCTTCCGAGCTGGGTTACCTCAAGATACCCGATGGAGTGCTGGTGGAACTGGAAGATCTGGATAAGCAGGACAAGAACAAGTCTGTGATCATCACTACAGGCAGCCAAGGGGAGCCCATGGCCGCCCTCAGCCGCATGGCCATGGCCGAGCATCACCACATAGCCATTGCCCCTGGTGATACGGTGATCATCTCCGCCTCGCCCATCCCCGGCAACGAGAAATCTGTGGGACGCATCATCAACCAGCTGTTTAAGGAAGGGGCCAATGTGGTGTACGAGCCGCACTTGGGTGTGCATACTTCCGGCCACGCCCAGCAGGAAGAGCTCAAGCTGCTGCTCAACCTGTGCAAACCGAAGTACTTCATGCCTATCCACGGCGAACACCGTATGCTCTTGAAACACGCGGAACTGGCGGAAGCCACAGGCGTGCCCAAAGACAACATTATCATCGGCGAGATCGGCCTGCCTGTGGAGTTCAGCGAGCAGGGCATGCGGATCCGCGATAGGGTTGTCTCGGGCCAGGTGTTTGTGGATGGATTGGGCGTGGGCGATGTGGGTAATATAGTGCTGCGCGACCGGCGCCAGCTTTCCACTGATGGCATCGTGATCGTGGTAGTTACCATGAACCGCAGTGCCAGCAAAGTCGTGGCAGGTCCAGATGTGGTCTCCCGCGGGTTTGTCTATGTGCGCGAATCGGAAGAGCTCATGGAAGAAGTGCGCCAACGGGCCAAGGAGGCCATTGAAAGCTGCATTGTGCAGAACAGTTCGGACTGGAGTGCGATCAAGGGAGCGGTTCGGGACAGCCTCAGCCGCTATGTTTGGGAGAAGACCAAACGCCGTCCTATGATCCTGCCCATCATCATGGAAATCTAGATCACCCGTGTTTAGAGCCCCTCCTTTCTTACCATACTAGAGGGTAAGAGGGGAGGGGCTTTTGTGTTCGAACAGCCGCAAGGGGAAAGGGCGCCTGCCAAGGGGGTTCCCACCCTGCAGACCATCAAAGAGTTAGGGCAGATGGCAACCCCGGCGGGACCGTGGGGCGAAGAGATGCCTTTTCACTGCTTGACCATAATCGGCCAGATCGAAGGACATATTGTGCTGCCGCCGCGCAACAAGACGACCAAGTACGAGCACGTCATACCTCAGCTGGTGGCCATCGAACAGAATCCGAAGATCAAGGGGCTGCTGGTGGTGCTGAACACGGTGGGAGGCGACATTGAAGCGGGTTTGGCCATCGCCGAGATGCTCACCACCATGACCACCCCTGTGGTTTCGCTGGTCCTGGGGGGAGGGCATTCCATCGGCGCACCTATTGCTGTGGCCGCAGACCATTCCGTCATCTCCGCGACAGCAACCATGACCATCCATCCCATCCGTTTGAGCGGATTGGTGATCGGTGTCCCTCAGACCTACGAGTACTTGGATAAGATGCAGGAGCGGGTAATCCGCTTCATCGTTCAGCATTCTCGAGTCGCGGAGCCCGTGCTGCGTGAGATGATGTTCCGCACTGGCGAGCTGGTGCGCGACGTGGGCACTGTTCTGGTCGGGGCAGAGGCAGTACGCGTCGGGCTCATGGACGAAGTGGGAGGGGTAAGCACGGCGTTGACAAGGTTGGCCCAGCTGGCGGCGCAGCGGGAAGGTGGCCCCCATTGATGCTCTATACCGTACTACCTTTGGAAGAGGTGCTGGAGGGCTTTGAACTTGACCCCCAGCCAACGGTTCAGCTGTCCTGGGGAGGGATCCCGGTTGAGGCAGAACCATTGGGCAGCTTCCAGGCTAGGGTGGTGAGGGTCTTGAGCACCGATCCCAGGCACTACCTGGAACCCCATGTGCAGCCGGGAACCATTATTCACGGTCAGATAGTCTAAGCCAAGCAGAGATTCTCATATGGTCACGTATGAGGATCTTTTTCTTTGTTCTGAATCTGGTTTTAGGCATCGCCATATTCCTGCTAGGGCTGAAGCTGCTCAGCAGTGCTCTCGAGAGCGTGCTGGGCTTCCGTCTGCGTTCTGTCTTGACCAAGTTCACCGCAACCAGAACGAAAAGCTTTCTCACAGGCCTTTTGGTTACCGCCCTGATCCAGAGCAGCAGTGCGGTGGGAGCGGCCATGGTGGTGCTCACTGATACGGGCGTGCTCAGCTTAACCCAATCGCTGGGAGTGATGCTGGGTGCGAATGTGGGGACTACAGTGACCGCCCAGATAGTGGCCCTTCCCCTAGAAAGCTTGTCTTTGCCCTTATGCGCCAGCGGGTTGATCCTACGGCGCCTTTTCCGCAGACGGACCATAGGTACTGCCCTCTTCAGCCTTGGGGCCGTCTTTTTTGGCCTTTCCTGCACCAGCAGGGCCGCAGCTCCCCTGCTTCGTTCCCCAGCCCTCCACCGGGCCATGACAACTATCACAGATACCCCCCTCAAGGCCGTGGTCTTTGGCGCGGCCCTCACAGTCTTAGTTCAGTCCAGCAGCGCCGTTACCGGCCTGGTGATAGGCCTGGTGAAGCGAAGCCTCCTTTCGCCGGCTGTCGCTGTGGCCGTGGCCTTGGGGAGCAACGTAGGCACGGTGGCCACCACTCTCTTGGCCAGCTTCGGGCGTAGCCGGGCCAGCAGGGCCACGGCTTACGCGGATCTTCTCTTCAACCTGGGTGGAGTGCTGCTGGCGTTGCCCGTTTTTCCCTTCTTTGTCCGGTTGGTTCAACAGCTCTCCAGCAATCCCGCGCGCCAGGTGGCCCATGCGCACACGGTGTTCAACGTGCTCACGGCCCTTGTGGCGCTTCCTTTCCTGCCCTGCCTGGCGGGTCTAGCTTGGCTTGGAGCAGGAATCGGTAGATCGAACAAGAATAAGTTAGGATGACTTGAAAGGAAGTGCAGCTGTGACTATCACTCAAGCAATCATCCTCGGCATCATCCAAGGCGTGACGGAGTTTCTTCCGGTCAGTTCTTCGGGTCACCTGGTGCTGTTTGCGCAGCTCTTTGGCGTTCAGGAACAGTCTATAGTGTTTGAAGTTATGGTGCATGTAGGCACTCTGCTGGCGGTTTTGGCCGCGTTCAGCCGGGAGGTCAAGCTGCTGATTACCTCCGCGTGGAAACTGGTGAGGAGCCCCCAACAGGCTCCAGCTCTTGTGCGGCAGGATGCAGGCTGCCGCCTGCTCGTAGCCCTGATTATCGGCACCATCCCCGCCGTAGTGGTTGCTCTGCTGCTGAAAGAACAGGTGGAACAGCTGTTTGCCAGCAGCTTAGTCGTGGGCATTATGCTCCTGGTTACTGGTTTGGTGCTGTATGCCGTGGAGAAGCGTGCGGCAGCGGGCCGCAGCACGGAGCCTAGTCTGCAGGATGCTCTACTGATCGGATGCGGCCAGGCTGCGGCTATCGTCCCGGGACTGTCCCGCTCTGGCACTACCATCGCAGTCGGCCTGTTGAGAGGACTTGATAGGGAAAGCGCAGCGCGGTTTTCCTTTTTGCTGTCTGTGCCTGCCATCTTAGGAGCCCTGGCCTTGTCACTCGTGGACCTGTTTGGCGGCGCAGTACACCACGGCGCAGGGGTGTTGAGTGCCGGCCTCGTATCCGCGGCTGTAACTGGTTATCTGGCTATCCGCTTCTTCCTGCGGCTGGTGCGCAGGGGGAAATTGATCTGGTTTTCCTATTACACCTGGCTGGTAGGGGCAGTAGTCATCATAGTTCATCTGCTGTAAACAAGGTAAACTGAGCGGAGAAGGAAAACGGATGATAAGGTGGAAGTAATGGGAATTAGAGAGAATTTGGAAGATGTACAAGCTCGGATCGCGCGGGCCGCGCAGCGTTCTGGGCGTACCGCAAGTGAGATAAGGTTGTTAGGTGTTACGAAATATGCTTCAGATGAGGATGTGCGCGAACTAATCGCCGCGGGACTGCTGCTCCTTGGCGAGAACAGGGTGCAGAATGCCCGCAAGCGGGTGGAGCTTTTTCCTGAGGCAGAGTGGCATCTCATCGGCAGCCTGCAGACCAATAAGGTCCGCTACTGCCAGCCCTTTGCCCTCATCCATTCCCTGGACCGCTGGGCTTTAGCGGAGGCGCTCAATGCTCGGGCGGCGCAGTGGGGGAAACGGGTAGACGTGTTGATTCAGGTCAATGTCTCTGGCGAAGCAACCAAGAGCGGCCTAGCCCCCGCTGAGGCGCTGGATTTCGCCCAGCGGGTGTTGGCAGAATGCCCGCAGCTCAACGTGCGGGGCCTGATGACCATGGCGCCGCTGGTGGCACCTGAGGCCACCCGCCCGGTGTTCCGCAAGACCAAGGAGCTCTATGAGTGGCTCCAAAAAGAGCTGCAGGTGCATTGGGACACGTTGTCGATGGGTATGACGAATGACTTTGAGGTAGCCATTGAGGAAGGCGCAACACTGGTGAGGATTGGTTCGGCACTCTTTGCCAAGGAGGAGTAGAGATGAGCGATTTTATCCATAAATTCAAGGTGTTTTTAGGTGTAACTGAGGATTTTGAAGAGAGCGAAGAGCCAGAAGTGAAAGAAAGGCCCGAGGAGGATGTGGTGCCTCTGCGCCGCGAAAGGATCCGGAAGCAGCAGCCAAAAGCGCGCACCAAGAGCACTCCGCAGCTCGTGAGCCTTTCAGGGGGGCAGACCGCTGTGCAGAGCAGGATTTTCATCTTAGAACCCAGGTCCTTTGCCGATGTCAAGGAGTACGTGGCCTTCCTTAAGAGCAGGAAATCCCTAATTCTCCGGCTGCACCAGGTGGACAAAGCAGAGGCCCAGAGGATTGTGGATTTCATAAGTGGCGCCACCCACGCCCTGGAGGGCAACATGCGCAAGCTCGGCGAAACCATCTTCTGTTTCACCCCCTCTTCCGTGGTGATCGAGGGTGACCTGGAAGCCGATTTTTTTGACCTCATCAAGAGCGAGGGTGAGTGAGGGCCTTGCGGTTCATACTGATTTTCGACCTCTTGTTTGAAATCTTCACCTGGGTTCTGGTCGCTCGATTCCTCCTCAGCTGGATTCCAACTGTGAACTACTACCATCCCGTGGTGCGCTTCATCTACAGAGTGACCGATTTTGTGGTGCAGCCGTTCCGGGGGATTATTCCACCTATGGGCGGCATCGATTTTTCACCTCTGATCATGTTCTTAGCGCTGCGCTTAGGCTACTCGCTGTTGCGGCGCATTCTGGTGATTCTGGTGCTCCAGTGGGCCTGGGGAGGTTGAGCGCGTATTGAACAAGGAGCAGCTTTTAGGGCATCTGCGGGGTGAAGAGGAGCGCTGCCTAGGCAGCCATATTCTGGATCTGGCCCGCCTGGCTTGGGATAGCAACCGCCCGCAGACTACCGATTTCTATGATCCCTATGAACGGAAAGTGGCCGAAAGTGTGCTGGGCCGCATCCCTGAAGTGGGCGCTCTTCATCAAGGCGGCTACAAAAACGCGGAGAGGGCGCGCCTGGTCATCTATCCCCAGTTCTACCTGGTGGAGACCATCCCTTCGGCGCTGCGCGTCTTGGAAGCACAGGGCAATTTTGCCTTCCAGAAAGTTACGCACCGCGACTATTTGGGCTCCATCCTGGGAACCGGCCTCAAGCGAGGCAAGATTGGCGATATCTTGGTCCTGGAGACAGGCTGTCAGGTGGTTGTGGCCGCTGAGGTGGCAGATTACCTGCTTACCCACTGGGATCGGATTCATCAGGTACCCATCACCGTGCAGGAAATCGATGAAGAACAGCTAGCTGTGGAACCGGAGCGCATTAAGGAGATTAGGGCTACTGTGGCCTCTCTGCGCTTGGATGCCGTGGCTGCGGAAGGGTTTGGCATGAGCCGCACGAAGATGGTGCGGGAGATCAAGGCGGAGCGGCTGAAGCTCAATTGGAAACCTGTGACCAACCCCGCCTTGAGCGTGAACGAGGGAGATGTGCTCTCTATGAGGGGGCGGGGACGGGTGATTCTCACTCAAGTTGCCGGTACGACCCGCAAAGGCCGAACCAGCATAGTACTGCATCGTTATTATTAGGAGGTGGCGTGGATGCTGAAACCTATGGACATTCATAACCTGGAGTTCAAACGGGTGTTTAAGGGCTACGATCCCGAGGAGGTAGATGACTTTCTAGCGGACATAGTGGTCAAATACGAAGCGGTGTACCAGGAGAACCGCAAGCTCCGCCAAGAGCTGGAAGAGCTCCGCAAGAAGGAGGAGAGCCAGGGCAGCCGCGAGCAGGATGTGCTGGACTTGTTGGCCATGACCAAGCAGGCAGTCCAGGAGATGAAGACCATGGCCAACCGCGAAGCAGACAATGTGATCAGTGTTGCCCAGTCCGAGGCAGAGCGGATCATCAGCGAAGCACGGCTGAAAGCGCAGCAGATCCTGGCCGATGCGGAGGAGCGCCTGCAGAAAACCCAGCGCCTCGAGCGTCAGCTGCGGGAACGGATCCGCCTGACCATGGAAACCGTGTGGAACTCGCTTACCGCAGAAGACGGCGAAGCCACCCGTCCATATAAGGAGATTGCTTCAGTCTCGGCAGGGCAGGAAGAGGAAGCGCCCTAGGCCGTGGCTGCCCAGGCATCTACTTGCTGCACAGCACAAGAACTACTGGGAAGGGAGATGTGCCGGTGACTTTAGGCTGCCCGTATGGAACCCATCGGGTGCTGGAGCCAAAGGGAGCGCTCCCCCAGGGAGCCCAGCGCCTGGACAATACCATGGAGATCTATGACAACGAGATTCTTGTTGACGTAGAGACTTTGAACATCGATTCCGCCAGTTTCACTCAAATCCGTCAGCAGGCCGGCGATGACGAAAGGCGCATGGCCGAGACCATGTGCCAGATCGTGGAGAGCCGCGGCAAGCATCACAATCCAGTGACGGGTTCTGGCGGAATGTTTATCGGCACGGTCCGCGCCATCGGGCCTGCCCTTCAGTCCCGCGACCTCCAAGTGGGGGATCGCATCGCGTCGTTGGTGTCCCTAACCTTGACACCTCTGGTGATCAAGGAGATCAAGAAGGTTCACAAGGACACGGCGCAGGTGGACATTGAAGGGCAGGCCATTTTGTTTGAGAGCGGAATCTATGCCGTCTTGCCCGAGGATCTGCCGGAGAAAGTGGCCTTGGCCGCCTTGGATGTGGCCGGCGCGCCGGCTCAGACGGCAAAACTGGTGAAACCAGGTGATGCGGTTCTGGTCATTGGGGCCGGAGGTAAGTCGGGGAGTATGTGCCTGCATGAGGCCAAAAAAAGGGCGGGAGTATCTGGCCTGGTTGTGGCTATGGATTACGGGGAGGCAGCGGTGACCCGCATCAAACATTTGGGCCTGGCCGACCTGGTCTTGGATGTTGATGCCACCAAACCACTGGACTGCCTGAACGCTCTCTTACAGGCCGGCGGGCGCTTGGCAGACCTCACCATCAACTGCGTGAACATCCCCCACACGGAAATGGCCTCCATCCTCTGCACCCGCGCAGGAGGCACCGTGTACTTCTTCAGCATGGCGACTAGTTTTACCGCAGCGGCTCTGGGGGCGGAAGGTGTTGGCAAGGATGTGACCATGCTTATAGGCAACGGCTATACCGAGAACCACGCCCAG
>JAAYMM010000088.1 GCA_012521335.1 Bacillota bacterium
CTCCGTATCGTGTTAGTGTGGATACCAACATCATACAGGGTTTCTGGCTGTGGTTCCATTCATTTCTTCGTGTTGCATTTCATTCTACAATGAGCCTTTTTTGCTGTTTGGCTGAAACATCTTGACACGGCACACCCTAATTATGTATACTGAACTCAACAACACCCCCCGGGGGTGTGGTGGGGAGTGAAGCGGATGAAGAAGGAGAAATACACGGTCACCGGCATGACCTGTGCGGCTTGCTCCGCAGCCGTGGAAAGGGCCGTGGGGCAGCTGCCGGGTGTAAATTCAGTCAATGTGAACCTGCTGGCCAACAACATGGTGGTGGAATACGACGAAGGGGTACTCGGCCCGGCAAGCATCATGGCCGCGGTGAGCCACGCAGGCTACGCAGCATCCCCGTCCACGGCCAAGCAGACTCCGGCTCAGACGGCACAGTCAAGCAGTATCGACACTGAGATCGCCCACATGAAACAACGGGTGATCATCTCCTTAAGCTTTATGGTTGTGCTTATGTACGTAGCCATGGGCCACATGGTGGGTCTTCCCGTCCCCTCCTTCCTGCTCGGCTCGGAGAATGCCGGCATCATGGCCCTGGTCCAGCTGCTGCTCACCGTGCCTGTCGTTTATGTGAACCGGCAGTACTTCCGAAATGGCTTTAAGACCTTATGGCGGAGAAGCCCCAACATGGACGCGCTGATCGCTATCGGCTCGGGAGCAGCCGTAGCGTACGGAGTGTTTGCCCTGTTTCGGATCGTGTACGGCCTGGGCCACGGTGATCTAGATCTTGTGGCCCGCTACAGCCACGACCTTTACTTCGAATCAGCCAGCATGATCCTGGCCCTTATCACCCTTGGCAAGTTTTTGGAAGCCCGCTCGAAAGGGCGCACCAGTGATGCCATTGCTAAACTCATGGACCTGGCGCCGAAAACGGCCACCGTGATCCGCAATGGTGCCGAAATGGAAATCTCTGTGACGGAACTGGTAGTTGGGGATATCATCGTCATCAGGCCTGGACAGAGCATCCCCGTCGATGGAGTGATCGTAGAAGGCAGCTCTGCCATAGATGAGTCCGCACTTACAGGTGAGAGCATCCCCGTAAGCAAGACCGTGGGTGATCAGGTGATCTCCGCCACCCTGAACAAGGCCGGTTCGTTCAAGTTCCAAGCAACACGCATCGGCGAAGATACCACCCTGGCTCAGATCATCCGCCTTGTGGAAGAAGCTGGTGCTTCCAAAGCACCCATTGCCAAGCTGGCGGACAGAATCAGTGCTGTGTTCGTACCGGTGGTGATCGGCATCGCCCTTGTGGCTTTTGCGGTCTGGTTGATCCTAGGCTATCCCTTTGAGTTTGCCCTAACCACAGCAGTCGCGGTGCTGGTGATCTCCTGCCCCTGCGCGCTGGGGTTGGCCACTCCAGTGGCCATCATGGTGGGGACAGGCCAAGGTGCCCTGCACGGGATCCTGATCAAATCCGCAGAGGCCTTGGAAACTGCCCACAGCCTGGACACGGTTGTACTCGACAAGACAGGAACCATAACTCAGGGCCAGCCAGCGGTGACCGATGTCATCCCGAAATCGGACCTAGCCCCCCAGGAACTGCTGCGCATCGCCGCGTCTCTGGAAAGGCCTTCCGAACACCCCTTGGCAGAGGCCATTGTGGCCAAAGCTGAAGAAGAGGCCCTGGAGCTGGTGGAGGTTCAAGATTTTCTGGCGGTACCGGGCAGGGGGATTCGCGCTCAGCTGGAAGGCACAACCTACCTCGCGGGGAACCTGGCCTTTATGCGGGAAAACAGGATCGATCTTGGGGAATTTGCGGCCAAGGCCGATGAACTGGCCGAGCAGGGCAAAACCCCTATGTACTTTGCCGATACGGAGCGGGTCCTGGGCGTGATCGCAGCTGCCGACCCGGTGAAGCCCACCAGCCAGCAGGCCATCAGTGAACTGCAGGCGTTGGGACTGGAGGTGATCATGCTCACCGGCGACAACAGGCGCACGGCGGAGGCCATTCGCCGGCAGCTCCAGCTTCGTTCCGTGCTGTCGGAAGTGCTGCCGGAAGATAAGGAGCGGGAGATCCGCCGCCTGCAGGAGCAGGGTAAAGCTGTGGCCATGGTGGGAGATGGCATCAACGATGCCCCTGCCCTGGCCCGAGCCGATGTGGGTATCGCCATCGGGGCTGGTACCGACGTGGCCCTGGAGTCAGCAGATATTGTCCTGGTGAAAAACGACCTGCGTGATGTGGTCACTGCCATCAAGCTGAGCAAGGCCACCCTGCGCAATATCAAACAGAATCTGTTCTGGGCGTTCTTCTACAACAGTCTCGGCATCCCCCTCGCGGCGGGGTTGTTCTACCCCCTCCTGGGGTGGCGGCTGAGCCCCATGTACGCCGCAGCGGCCATGAGCCTCAGTTCCATCTTCGTGGTAACCAACGCCCTGCGTCTGAGGAAGTTTGCACCGCACAAGTAGAAAGGAGTGGCTTCAATGAAGAAGATCGTGGAGATTAAAGGTATGAGCTGCCAGCACTGCCAAAACCGAGTGGAAACGGCGCTGAATTCCCTGCCCGGGATCACAGCGCAGGTGAACTTGAAAAAGGGGCAGGCTGTGCTGTCCGTAACCGGGGATTGGAATGAGGAGGCAGTAGTCAAAGCTGTGACCGATGCCGGGTATGAAGTGGTTTCTGTTTCCGACAAGAAGGGGCTCTTCGGACGATGAGGAGTGACCAAGAAAAAATCACCCGGCTGCTGAAAACAGCCAGGGGCCAGCTCGATGGACTGATCCGCATGGTGGAAGAGGATCGTTACTGTGTGGACATTTCCAATCAAATCCTGGCCACGCAGGCCATCCTGCGCACGGTCAACAATCAGATCCTGCACGATCACATCAATACCTGCGTGCGGGAGGCCATGCAGACCGCTGCCGCTGAAGAGAAGATCGCTGAAATCATGGCCATAATCGACAAGCTAACGAAATAGGGGGATGGCCAGCAGCAGTACCAAGAAGATTACTTCGGCCCAGATCAGCTGGGTTGGCTCTTGGCCGCGATAGGGAAACCCCGCGAGCGCAAAGCTGGCCAGTACTACGGCCACGGTCCCGAGCAAGACTAGTACAGCCACAGCCGCTGCTGACAGCTTCCTACTGCCCGATCGTACGCGCATGGCTTTACCTCCTCTACACCAAGATGTTCTGGGGAATCAGCCCCGCGAACTGGAAGAGCAGCATCCAAATCACCAGGGCCCCCAGGGTGAACAGAAGGCCCCTCTGCTTGACTCTGCGCAGCAGCAGCCAGGTTCCCAGCGTCGCTGCGAAAACGCAGATGACGTAGTGCAGCAGCCCAAAGAACTGGGGCTGAGCTGAAGGAATGGGCAGGCGCCGCAGCACTAAGGTGAGCGCGGCCAAGAGCAGGAGCTGGTAGAAGAGCGGCTGTTTGCTGTAGCGGCTCACCTTCTGCAGCACACTGTACAGGAGGCCTGCCGCGGCCATAACCCCGAGATTGGTCGCGGTATACACCACAGCCAGCATCAATGTGCTCAGGAACAGGAAACCAAGATGGTACAAAGGGGCATCCTCGTCGATGCCCACTCTGCGCCAGATGGAGATGGCTTTCGGGAACTGGTTGTTGATGCCAAAAACCTGATAGCCCCCATCTGGGTTGGCATGCAGCCAATAGACGTAACGGTATTCACCTACGGCATGGGCCTCGGGGCGGAACGCCCCCCGGCGGCCCACGGTGAGGTTGATAGGCTCTGCACCCATGGGCTGATAGTGAATCTCCGCGCCGAAGGCCCCCACCCCCTGCCAAACCAGCTCTGGGGCGGTGGTGTTCTGGACGAAACGGGGTCTGCTGCCTGCAGCAAGGACCACAGGAGCACTGGCCTCCCCATGGGCGTTGATCGTGGAGTAGAACACATGCAGGCGGCTGGAATTGCGCGGCAGGGCAGCCCAAGCTGCATGGACCTCCTGGTTAAAGGCCTGCAGAGCTATGAGGCCTCCCTGCTGAATGTCCTGCACGGAGCCCTCCCCCAGTTTCCTAGGTGCGGTCCAGCCTTCCTCCGTACGCCGGCTGTATCTGATCTCCACACCCGTGGGGGTCGTCTCCATCCAGGTCAGATGCACCGTGCCCGTTGGATCGACTACTAGGCTGGGGCGTACTGACAGATCCTGCGTGGCGGTAATGACCTCCACCGCAGAGACGCTGCCGTCTTGGATCCGCACATAGTGGATCTGGTAGAACTGGTCCCTTTGGGACCAGGCCAAGTGGGTGGTACCAGCCGCCTGATGGGCAGCCAAGTCCTGGATGATGCTGTTGGTCTTCACTACACTAATTACCTCATGACCCTGGTAGGGAACGGCGAAACTGGTGTAGTTGATACTGTTTCCCGCTGGCGATTTTTCCAACCAGGCTACGTGGCGCCGCCCCTCAGGGTCCACCGCCAAAATGGCGCTGTCCAGCTCCGCACTGGAGCGCAGCACCACTTCCTCCACCAGAGCATCTCCCCGCAGCAGACGGTAGGTAAGATTGAGTTCTTTGAAGTAAGTTCCGTCCACACTCAGAAAGCTTGTCCCTTGAGCATCATGGGCAACAAAAAAACGGTCCGCAAAGATACTGGTGGTGAAGAAGGGGGTAACCTCAGACCACCCTTCGGGCCAGATTTCGATGTAGTCCCGGGCAAAGGCGGGTACGGTAAGCAGTATAGCCATGAGCAGGGTGCAACAAACTCGCTTTATCACACAATCCACACCTTTCTGCGCTGGCAATACTTCGCCTGTACCCGAGCATTTTCCTTCATATCCCCCCTTGATTTCCCGACCAGTTTTGCCTATAATTAAAAGCGAATAGGCGGATGTAGCTCAATGGTAGAGCATCGGCTTCCCAAGCCGAGGGTTGCGAGTTCGATCCTCGTCATCCGCTCCATTTTTATGCTGGCGTAGCTCAGCCGGTAGAGCAATTGATTCGTAATCAA
>JAAYMM010000089.1 GCA_012521335.1 Bacillota bacterium
ATTGAGTTCAGCTGCAGCACTGGCCTTCACCCCCTGTACGTCCATGGCAAAGCGATAGAACATGGTGTCTTGCGCCGGATTCACCTGGATAGGCTGCGCAGACTTCAGCTCAACATGCTCACTGCGTTCTGTCAGATAGTTGAGTAAGCCTGTGATGCTTGCCATATTCCGTGTATAACCCACCAAACTGATGGTATCTGCTTTCCAAATCAATCCCTCGATCCACAAATCAGTAAAGGGATGGTCCACTAGATCCGGCACTGCGGCGAAACTCTCTGCCTGGACAGCCAAAAGCTCATTGTACACACTCTCTGTACTCTCCAGAGCCTTGATATCTTCCCGGATAGCGTTTATGGACTGGACCTGCTTGCGCAGCATCGCCTCCCTGGACAAGGCATCTTGGTGGGCTAGACTGAGGGCGTCCAGCTTGGCTGTTTCCAACCAGGTCAGCGATAGGGCGGCCGCCAGGGCCAAAAAGCCCACCAGGCCAACCAAGAAACCCCAACGCACCTGTGATTGCTTCAAGGGACGTTCATCTTTGGGAAGCAAATTCATCTTCATGCGCTGATCCCCCTGACACCTAGAGCCAGAGCGGAGCCATAGCTGCTCAGCCGCTTGGGCCGATCGGCATCAAAGCCCAAGAGCAGATCCATTTGGCCTAAAGAATAAGTAGGCAGGTTCACTTCTTTACCGAGCATACTGCTCAAGCCAGGCATGTCCGCCAAGTCCCCAACCAAGATAATCTCATCGAGCATGGCTCTAAAGTTGCTGGCCCGTTCCTGCGCCCGGACGAAATCCAGAGTCTGCAGAACAGACCCGATAAACTGCTGCACCACAGCCCTGAGCACACGCTTGTCACCAGACCCTTCCATAAGCAGGTGGTCCACGTCATGCTGGGCGTAAAGCTCCCTGGCTTCTTCAGCAGAACAACCGAAAGCTTCCTGCAAGCCCTGGCGGAAATGGGCGATGCCCAAGGGTATAACTCGCAGCACCTTAAACACGTTATCAGAGAGCACCTCAATGGTGGTTTGCCCCTCGCTTACTTCCACGAAAGCGCGCCTTTTCTCCCCCGCCAACAACTCAGGCCAGCTGAAAGCCGGGAGATCAACTATTTCCAGAACCAAACCTGCAGTTCGAATAGCCTCGATATAGGGCGAGAGATACTCGCGGGGGAACGCTGCCACTACTACTTCCACTTCCGTTTCGGTTTGGTAGTTGACAAAGTAGTCGTAGCAGACGTCCTTGAGGTCATCCACGGGGAAATAAGCCAGTTCGGGGAGTTCAAATTCCAGAGCTTTGTCCAACTCGCGCCTATTCATCGCGGGCAGGCGGTGTGTTTTCACCATCACCCACGAACTCCTCAAGCCAAGCACCACACTGTCAGCTGAAAAATCTGCATGTTCAAGAAGAGCTTTTAGGCCCCTCACCAATTCCTGCTGGTTAGCTACTTTTCCGTCTACAATTGTCCCGGCAGGCAGCGCCTGCATGGCCAAGTTCGAAACCAGCCTACTGCTGCGGCCTTTGCGCACTACTTCTGCTGCCCTGATACCCAGGGCATCAATATCAAGGCCCAGAGCTTTCCTGGCCATATCCCCAACCCCCTAAATCGCTGTCACCATCTGCATCATGGGCAGATAGACAGAGATCAGAATAAACAGCACCACCACCGCTAGGACCAACATAACAGCGGGCTCCAGCAGCTTTGTAAAGCTGGCAACGGTGAAATTCACTTCCCGATCGTAGTAGTCTGCGAGCTGAACCAAGACTGTTTCCAAATTACCTGTTTCTTCGCCGACAGCAACCATCTGCACCAACATAGCTGGAAATACTTTGTGATTCCCTAAGGGCTGACTGATCCCTTCGCCCCGTTCCACTCCATGCCTCGCTTCTTCCAGCGCCTTCTTCACCACTACGTTATCCATCAGCCGCTCCAAGATTTGGAGAGTGGGTATCATGGCGATACCGCTGTTCAGCAGCAGTGCCAGCGTGCGGCAAAACCTGGAGAAGATTACCATTTTCTGCATCTCGCCCAGCACCGGAACGGACAGAAGCACGGAATCCCGCATCCAACGACCCGGTTTGGTGCGCACCCAGTACCGCCACCCCATAATCAAAGCAGCGATCAGGCCTACTACCACATACCAGTGGCTGACCATCCAATCCCGGCTGTTCAGCACGGCCAGGGTAATAGCTGGTGTTTCTACACCGAAGCCCGCGAAGTTCTTGACCAGCATGGGCAGAACCACGAACAATAAGACGATCACCATAACAAACGATACCGAAGTGATAATCGCCGGATACATCAGCGCTTCGGAAATCTTCTTGCGCAGTTCATCTTCCCGTTCATAGTAGGTGGCCAGGCGATCTAACACCTCAGGCATGGTACCAGACACTTCCCCAGCCTCCACCAAGTGGATGAACACATGGGGGAAAACATCACGGTGCTTTTCTAGTGTTCTGGTAAAAGCAGTTCCACTGGCCACATCCAGGCGGATGGACTGGAGCACCTTGCTGAATCCTGGTTCCGCCGCCTGCTCCTCCAAAAGCCCCAGCGCTCTCACTAGCGAGAGTCCAGTACTTAACATAATGGCAAACTGCCGACAGAAGAGGGCTAAGTGCTTGGCCTTGAGCTTAACTCGCTTCTGAAAGAGGGCAATGGGCTCCCTAGCAGCTTTCAGGGAGGTGACAATATATCCTTCTTGGCGCAGTTGGGTTCGGGCCTCTCCTTCGTTCTCTGCTTCAATAAACCCCTTCACAGCCTTGCCACTGCGGCTGCGGCCGGTATAGGCGTAGCGGATCACCAGACTCCCTCCCTAGAGTGCAGGGCAAGCTCATCCACGAGGCCCTTCTTGGCCAGCTCCGTCATGGAACCTTTCAAGCTCTGCATGCCAAAGCGGGCGCCTGTCTCAATCATGGATGGAATCTGATGCACTTTTTCCTCACGAATCATATTGCGGATAGCAGGAGTGCCCAGCATTACTTCCACTGCCGGCACCATCCCACGCCCATTTTTCAAGGGCAGGAGCTGCTGCGAGATAACCGCCTCCAACACGGTGCTGAGCTGCACCCTGATCTGGTGTTGGCTCTCTGGAGGGAAAGCATCAATAATGCGATCAATGGTTTTCGCCGCGCCCCTGGTGTGTAACGTCGATAACACTAAGTGCCCCGTTTCTGCAGCAGTAAGGGCAATGGAGATGGTCTCTAAATCCCGCATCTCTCCTACCAGAATTACATCGGGATCTGAACGCAGGGCTGCCCTCAGCCCACTAGCAAAGGATCTTGTGTCGCTGCCCACTTCCCTTTGGTTTACTACACAGTTCTTGTGCTGATGGAGAAACTCAATGGGATCTTCCAGGGTGATGATCACTCCCCGGCGTTCCCGGTTGATAATGTCGATCATGGAGGCCAAGGTGGTGGACTTCCCACTGCCAGTGGGACCTGTCACCAAAACCAAGCCATCCTTGAGATGCGCGATATCGTGGAGAATACTGGGTAGGCCAAGATCTTCCAAGGACTTAATCGTAGAACTGATCACCCGCAGGGCAAGGGTGAGCGAACCTCTCTGCTTCGACAGGTTGCAGCGAAAGCGCCCAATGCCCTTCAATCCGTGGGAAAAATCGATCTCACCAACCCGTTCCAGTTCAGCCTTCTGGTGGTCAGAAAGCAAGGGAAAAACCAGCTCTTCAATATCCCTGGGGGTGAGGCGTCCATACCCCTGGATCGGTGATATGCTGCCAAACACCCTGAGAATGGGAGGCAAACCAGCTGAGAGGTGAAGATCTGATGCCTGCTGTGCTACGGCCATTTCCACTAGCGCTGTAATCCTCTCAGTTCCCGCCACTATAGATCATCCTCCATATCCACGCTGTAAACTGTACGTATGATTTCGTCCACAGTGGTAACACCATTAACCAGCTTTTCAACTGCTGCATGCTGCAGGGTGGTCATACCTGAACGCACTGCAATATCCAAGATCTCCGCTTCCCCGGCCCCCCGCTCCACAGCTTGGCGCATTTCTTTGTTGAAGATCAGGACTTCGGCGATGGCTGTCCTCCCCCTATAGCCAGTACTGCGGCAGACCGGGCATCCCTTGCCGCGGTACACCTCTTTCGGGGGTTCCAGCCCCAGCGACTCAATATACCTGATCATAACCGGATCAGTAAGGGGCTCCTTAACCCTGCAGTCAGTGCAGATGGACCTTACCAGCCTCTGCGCCACAATCCCGATAATGGTGGAGCCGAGGATATAGGACTCCAGACCCATATTCAACAACCGGGAAACAGTGGCTGCGGCGCTGTTAGTGTGTAAAGTGGAAAGCACGAGATGACCCGTTAGAGCAGCCC
>JAAYMM010000090.1 GCA_012521335.1 Bacillota bacterium
CAGATGCTTGTACCTGTATCCATGGGCCTTTCCGGTGTTCTTGTGGACACCTTCTCGGTGGCGGGGTTGTTTGCGGCCGCAGGGGTGATTATGAGTGCTTTGGGATTTGCCATCTCCCTGTCCCGCAGCATCCGCACGCTCTACCAGCCTGCGGGGGCAGAGGGTGAGGTTCTGCTTGATGGCTAACTAGCAAAAGAATGGAGTGGTTGAGATGATCATCAACGTACGCACTACCCAAGACCAGCAGTTCATTGATATCACCAGCCAGGTGCGCCAGTTTGTGGAACAGGAGGGGCTGCAGGACGGCTGTGTCGTGGTGTATGTTCCCCATACCACCGCGGGGGTGACCATTAACGAAAACAGCGATCTCACGGTGCCTAGAGACATACTGACCACGCTGAATAAGGTCTTTCCGGTTACCGGCGATTACCGGCACCTGGAGGGCAACTCCCACGCCCACATCAAGGCATCCTTAGTCGGTTCGTCCTGCACGGTGTTGGTGGAGAACGGCCAGCTGCAGCTGGGGACCTGGCAGGGCATCTTCTTCTGCGAGTTCGATGGACCGCGGCAGCGCCGGGTGCAGCTCAAAGCAATAGCCAGCCGTTAGGCTGGCCAGCTAGTTCACAGCAGACAGGGGTTTGGCCTCTGTCTGTTTTTGCTTGGCGAGGACGCCTTGCAGCCAGGGCCGCGTCCTGTAAATCCAATAACCGTACAAGCTGATTAGGAAGTTGCTGAAGCTCATGGAAAACCAGATACCGGTGGATCCCCAGGAGGTGAATCGGCCCAAGAGCACGATCATGGGCAGCCGCACGAACCAGAGCCGGCCAACTTCCATGTTCATGGCGTATTTCGTGTTGCCAGTACCTTGATAGAGCCCTGCGAAGGCGCTGATGATGCCCATGAACGGCAGGGACACTGAAACGTAAGTGAGATAGTTCAAGGACTCCGTGATCACAGCTGGGTCATCCCTAGCCTGCATGAAGAAGAGGATGATTGGTTCGCCGAAGAGGAACAGCACTGCGCAACCCACGCCGCCAATGAGCACCGCCAGCTGTACGGCCTTGAAGAAGGACTCCTTGACACGGGACATCTGGTCTGCACCCAGGTTCTGACCCACAATGGCCGTGAGAGCCTGGCCCGTACCCATGGCCGGCTGCATGAGCAGGGAGGTAATGCGGTTAACCATGCCGTAAGCAGCCAGGGTAGCGGTGCCGTAGGAAGCGATCAGCCCGTTAAAGACCGCAAAACCGAGGGCAGCTCCGGATTGGCCGATACTGGCTGGCAGACCTACGCGCCCTATTTCTTGCATAATCTGCTTCTCGAAGCGAAAGCGGGCAAAGCTCGGCTTGACCTTGCTGCCGCCGCGCAGCAGCACGACTACGGCGGCCACAGCCAGGAAAGCTCGGGAAACCACCGTAGCCCAAGCGGCTCCAGCCAACCCCCAGTTCAGAGTAAAGATAAAGATGGGATCCAAAACGGCGTTCAGGGCTGCTGACACTCCGCTGAGGATGGTGGGAGTGATCGTATCACCCTGCGCGTGGAGCATGCCGTTGATCACTAAGGCGAGGAACATAAAGGGCAGATCCCAGTAGACAATCTGGAGATAGAGGGTGCCTAGTTCGGCCAGGTCACCCGTCGCGCCCATGAGCCGCACCACAAAAGGAGCAAGCACATAGCCCACTATGCTTAGGGCGAGAGAGAACAGGACAGAGGCGGCCAGAAGCTGCGCAGCGTATGTTCTGGCCCGGGCCTGCTGTCCTCCCCCCAGGAGCTGGGACAAAAGGGAAGTGCCGGCAACGCCAAAGCCCGCGCCTAGGGAGACGAGCAGCCAGTTAATGGGCCACACAAAAGTGACTGCCGCGAAGTGAACCGATGAGATTCGGCTCACCCAGAGGCTGTCCACCAAGCTGTACAGCTGTTGAATCAGGCTGTTGATGATGATGGGTATGGACAGGGTCACCAAAACTCTGTACATGTTCCCCGAGAGGATCAGTTCCGTCCGGTCTTTGGCCACACTCTTCGCCTTCCCTTGTGCTTTTTTCCAATCAATTCTATCACAAATACCTGCCAGAGAATAGCAGAAAACGTCCTGGTCGGCTCAGGGCGTTTCGTGTCTTACTAGGCGAGTTAAGAGCAGTTCACCGAGGCCCACTAGCAGGGCAAAACCCACAAGGGTGCCTCCTGTCGTGCGAAATAAGGGAGTGAGACCTAACAGGTAGGCCACAAGAGCAGCGGCCAGTCCTTGAAGGGCTGCCGTCAGCAGGATGCTGGAGGAGTGCACTTCCAGCACAGTCTGGAGATAGGCGCAGAGCAGGCCTGCGGGGACGGCATAGAGCAGTACTTTCCACCACGGGTTGGAATCGAACAGGGTGAGCAGCAAAAGCCCCAAGGACGCGAGGAGCAGGTACTGTCCGACAACACGGGATTTATCAGGCATGATTTTTCCTCCTGGAAAAAAGTCTTGACAGATGCCCACGGTGATCATACAATACTAGTGCACTAGTCACCTAGTGCACTATTGCTGGAAGGGAGTGGAGCGTTTGGACCTGGATTTTTCCACATCCATACCAATATACTTGCAGATCATCGCTGAGTTTAAACGCCAAATCGCCACTGGCCTGCTCAAGCCCGGGGATAAGCTGCCCTCGCAGCGGGACCTAGCGGCCCAGCTCAAGGTGAATGCCAACACAGTGCAGCGGGCCTACAGGGAAATGGAAATCCTGGGGTTGGTGGAAACCCTGCGGGGCCAGGGCACCTTTGTGCGCCAAACTGAAGAAATTGTGGAGGGGACTAGAGACGAAATGTTGACCAAACTCGTGGACGATTTTGTGGCCGCCATGCTGTCTTTGGGGCTGACCATGGGGGATACGCTGGAACTGGTAAAGTCACGCTTTCGAGAGTTGGAAATGGCGAAGGGAGGGTTGACGGATGAACGCAGCTGAAGCCGCTTTGGTGGTGCGCAATCTGCGCAAGAAGTACCCGAAAGTGGAAGCGCTCAAGGGGATCAGCCTGACCCTGCCGAAGGGCGAAATCTGGGGATTGCTGGGCCCCAATGGCAGTGGCAAATCCACTCTGCTCAAGTGTGTGGCCGGACTGGTCCGTCCTGATGGTGGAGAAATCGCCGTCCTGGGCGCGCCTCCTTCCCGTGAAAGGAAGGAACAGATCGCCTTTGTGCCCGAGGTAGAGGGCCTCTACCGCTGGATGACCGTGCGGCAGGTGCTGGAGTTCACCGCCGCTTTCTACTCCGACTGGCAGCAGGACAGTGAGCGGGAACTCCTGGAGTTTATGCGCCTTGATCCGGAGGCCAAGGTGAGTTCCCTGTCCAAAGGTATGCGGGCTAGGCTGAAGCTCGTTCTGGCTTTGGCTCGCAGAGCTCCCCTGATCCTTTTGGACGAACCGTTCAGCGGCATTGACCCCTCTTCGCGGGATCGCATCGTGGAGGGCATTATCCGTCAGTTCAAGGGGGAAGAACAGACCATGATCATCTCCACCCACGCGGTTGGTGATACGGAGCAGCTCTTCGATGCCGTGGTCTTTCTGCACGAAGGGACCATTGCCCTGCGGGGGAATGCGGAAGATCTGCGCACAAGCCGCGGCAAATCCATCAACGATCTCTTCAAGGAGGTTTTTGCCTGATGAAACGGTTCCTCAAGCTTCTGAGCAAAGACCTAGAAGCCAGCCGACTGCCTGTGTTTTTCCTGGCCAGCATCACTCTGGCCCTCATGGCCTTCCTGCGCCTGAGAATCGCGCAGGGTGCCTGGGATCCTGAAGTCTTTGTACTGGGCGTGATTGCTCCCATGACCTTCTTTCCCCTGTGGCTGATCTGGCGCAGTTTCCAGACGCTGCGCGTTGAGTGGCGGGAAGATACAGTC
>JAAYMM010000015.1 GCA_012521335.1 Bacillota bacterium
AATAAAATGGGGTGCTTGTCATCGCATATGGTGTCGCCGGTGGAAATATCCTTGAGTCCTACAATGGCTGCGATATCGCCCGAAAAGACTTGATCCACATCTTCCCTGTGGTTAGCGTGCATGAGCAGGATGCGCCCTACCCGTTCCCGCTTGCCTGTGCTGGCGTTCAAAACATAGCTGCCCGACCGCAGAGTCCCGGAATAAACCCGGAAAAATACCAGCTTTCCAACATAGGGGTCAGCCATGATCTTGAAAGCAAGGCCAGCAAACGGTTCGTCGTCCTTCAGCTTCCGTTGCTCCACTGCTCCCGTCTCGGGATTGCTCCCTGAGACCGGCGGCAGATCGTCCGGTGAAGGCAGGTAATCCACGACCGCATCCAGCAGCGGCTGCACTCCCTTATTCTTAAAGGAGGAACCGCAGAGCACCGGAATGAGCTTGACCTCAATGCACGCTTTGCGCAGTGCCCGTTTCAGTTCTTCCGGTGTAATTTCTTCGCCTTCCAGGTACTTGATGGTCAGGTCATCGTCGGTTTCTGCCACTTTTTCCACTAAGAGCTGGCGGGCATACTCTGCCTCGACGCGCAGCTCCTCGGGGATGTCCACTACTTCGAAATTGCCGATGTCATCGATATAGATTCGGGCCCGCATGTCAATCAGGTCAATCATTCCGCGGAAGGTGTCTTCAGCGCCGATGGGCCACTGTACGGCCACGGGGTTCGCCCCCAGGCGCTCCACCATCATATCCAAAACCCGCTGGAAATCAGCTCCGACGCGGTCCATCTTGTTGACATAGGCAATGCGGGGCACATGATACTTGTCTGCCTGGCGCCAGACAGTTTCTGATTGAGGTTCAACCCCACCTACTGAACAAAACACTGCCACTGCTCCATCCAGCACGCGCAGGGACCGCTCCACTTCCACAGTAAAGTCCACGTGGCCGGGCGTGTCAATAATGTTAATTCTATGACCCTTCCAGTGACAGGTTGTCGCAGCCGAGGTAATGGTGATGCCTCTTTCACGTTCTTGAGCCATCCAGTCCATGGTTGCTCCACCGTCGTGTGTCTCGCCAATCTTGTGAACTTTCCCGGTGTAGAAGAGGATTCTTTCAGTGGTCGTGGTTTTACCCGCATCAATGTGCGCCATGATACCTATATTTCGGGTCTTTTCAACCGCAAACTCTCTACCCACTTTTTCTCCTCCTAGCCGAGTAGACTCACCCACCCCGTTGTCGCTAGAGCACCCGTGTACACGGCCCACTGCGCTGACAGCGCATCACCAACGGTAATGAGCAAAAGCTTTGTTCGCTTCCGCCATACGGTGAGTATCTTCTTTCTTTCTTACAGCACCGCCTTGATTATTGGCGGCATCCATCAGTTCGCCGGCTAGTCTCTCAACCATGGTCTTTTCACCACGGAGCCTGGCGTTCTGAACTAACCACCGCAGCGCCAAAGTCTGCCGTCTATCCGGCCGCACTTCCACAGGCACCTGGTAGGTCGCACCACCTACACGGCGGGGTTTCACTTCTACAACTGGCATAACATTATTCACTGCCTGTTCCAGCAGTTCCATGGCATCTGTACCAGTTCTCTCTTCAGCCAGCTTCATCGCTCCGTACATAATGGACTCGGCGAGCCCACGCTTGCCGTCGCGCATGATAGCGTTGATGAACTTGGTGACCAACTTGCTGCCATAGATGGGATCAGGAAGCACATCCCGCTTGGGAACGTTTCCTCTTCTAGGCATTGGTTTTCACCCCTTCTGCATAGAGATTCCAAGATTTCCTACTTGGGCCTCTTGGTACCGTACTTCGAGCGGCCTTGGCGCCGATCGGCGACCCCCGCTGCGTCTAGTGTACCTCTGATAATGTGGTAACGTACACCAGGCAAGTCCTTGACCCTGCCGCCACGAATCAGAACAACGCTGTGTTCCTGCAGATTGTGGCCTTCGCCGGGAATATAGGAAGTCACCTCGATACCATTGGTTAATCTCACACGGGCTACTTTCCGCAGGGCCGAGTTAGGTTTCTTGGGTGTAGCTGTGTACACTCTGGTGCAGACGCCTCTCTTTTGCGGTGCCCCTTTTTCGTTGTAGATCACCTCATCACGCAAGGTGTTCTGGGTAAAGCCCAGCGCTGGGGCAGAACTCTTGGATTTCTGTGCTCGGCGACCTCTCTTAACCAATTGATTGATGGTTGGCACGCTGGATAACCTCCCTTCCGTCTAATTCTGTGTAGATTTCATGACACAAGCCACCGCAGCCCCCACCTCAATGGAGCAGGCTTTGCCAAGCTCTGCCATGGTGTCCACTTCAACTATCTCAATCCCGCGGGCTGCGCATTCTCTGCGCACGGGACCGGTGACATGTTCATCTGCGTCTCGAGCTAAGTAGACCACTTCCGCCCTGCCAGCTTGGATAGCCTTGACGGTCTGCTTCGTGCCGACGACGCGGTCAGCTGTCGCAAGTCTGTGTGGCATCACGGTCCTCCCCTTTACTCAAGAGATCCCGCAGAGGTGCAGATCACACCCCTGCGGGCAACACTGCTAATTCTATCATCTTGGGCTGTCTCTGTCAATAAAATCTTGCAGATCGCCCTCTGCGTTTGCCTCAGCCGGAAACCAGCTCCACCTCTTCCGCTTCCACACCGCTGTCGGCAGGCTGTGCCTCTTCCTGTCCTTCCACAGCGATACCGATCCTGCGGTAGCGGGCCATGCCCGTCCCGGCAGGGATGAGCTTGCCGATGATCACGTTCTCCTTCAGGCCCAGCAGCCTATCGACCCGGCCCTTAATGGAAGCTTCCGTAAGCACCCGGGTGGTCTCCTGGAAGGAGGCGGCCGAGAGGAAGCTTTCCGTGGCCAGAGACGCCTTAGTGATACCTAAGAGGACTGGCTTGCCCACCGCGGGCTGGCCGCCTTCCGCTTCCACCTGGGCATTGGTATCTTCAAATTCGAAGATGTCCACCAGGGATCCGGGCAGCATGGTTGTGTCACCGGAATCCTCCACTTTGATCTTGCGGAGCATCTGCCGGACGATGACCTCGATGTGCTTGTCGTTGATGTTAACGCCCTGAGAGCGGTAAACCTCCTGGACTTCCTGGACCAGATACTTCTGGACGGCCAGTACGCCCTGGACCGTGAGGATGTCGTGGGGGTTAACCGGCCCTTCGGTGAGGCGATCGCCCGCCTGTACTTGGGAGCCGTCCTTCACCCGACGGCGAGCCCCGTAGGGGATGACGTAGGAGGCTTCCCCATCTGGGCCGCTGACCACAGCCTTGGTCACACCCTTGCTCTCCACGATGCTCACTGTACCGGCGATCTCGCTGATTATGGCCTGGCCCTTGGGCTTGCGGGCCTCAAAGAGCTCCTCTACTCTGGGCAGACCGGCGGTAATATCGTCGCCGGCCACGCCGCCGGTGTGGAACGTCCTCATGGTGAGCTGCGTACCAGGTTCACCAATAGACTGGGCGGCGATAATGCCCACCGCTTCGCCCACATCCACTAAGCTGCCGTTGGCCAGGTTGCGCCCGTAGCACTGGACGCAGACTCCGTGGCGGGTCTTGCACACCAGGACGGAGCGGATCTTCACCTCTTCGATGCCTGCCTCGTCGATGGCCCGTGCGGCGTCATCGCTGATCATCTCGCCCTTGGCCACGAGCAGTTCACCCGTCTCTGGGTGGACCACATCTTCAGCAGCTATCCGCCCAGCCAGGCGCTCCCAGAGCGGCTCAATGACGGCTTCGCTGTCACCGGTGAACTCCTTGATGGCGCCTACCGTGATATAATCCTCAGTTCCGCAGTCATACTCCCGCACGATCACATCCTGCGCCACGTCCACCAGCCTTCTGGTCAGGTAACCGGAGTCGGCGGTGCGGATCGCGGTGTCAGCCAGACCTTTGCGCGTACCGTGGCTGGAGATGAAGAACTCCAAAACGGTCAAGCCTTCTCGGAAGTTGGCCTTGATGGGAATTTCAAAGGTACGGCCCGTCGGGTCTGCTACCAGGCCGCGCATGCCTGCCAGCTGACTGATCTGGGATTCGTTACCGCGGGCACCGGAGATGGCCATCATGTAGACCGGGTTGAACTTGTCGAAGTTATCCAGCATATCCCTGGTAACCTGCTCTTTGGTCTTGGTCCAAACCGCGCACACCTTCTGGTAGCGCTCTTCCGCGGTGAGCAGGCCCCGGCGGTACTGCTGCTCGATCTGCTCCACTTCTTCTTCGGCGGCCCGGATGCGTTCGTGTTTGGTGGGGGGAACCGCGATGTCGCCGATGGATACGGTGGTTCCCGACCGGGTGCTGTAGTGGAAGCCCAGCTGCATAATCTTGTCCAGGATCCGGGCTGTTTCCTGGGCGCCGTACTGCTTGTAGAGCCGGTCCACCAGGTTGGCCAGTTTCTTCTTGTCCAGCGCCTCGTTGATAAAGCCGAAGTCCTCAGGCAGGATACTGTTCACCAAGAGGCGGCCGCAGGTGGTTTCCAGGCGGGTCCTCTTTTCGTCATCCAGCCGCAGCAGGATCTTGGCATGCAGGCTGATGGAACCGGCATTGTAGGCGTGGAGAACTTCTTCCATGGAGCCGAAGTAGCGGCCTTCTCCCTTGGCGCCCTCTTTCACCGAAGTGAGGTAGTACATGCCGATCACCATGTCCTGGTTGGGGGTGACGATGGGCCTGCCGCTGGAAGGCACCAAGATATTATTGGTAGAAAGCATGAGCAGCCTGGCCTCGGCCTGGGCCTCTGCCGACAGGGGCACGTGCACGGCCATCTGGTCTCCGTCGAAGTCGGCGTTGTAGGCCTGGCATACCAGGGGATGCAGCTGGATGGCACGGCCTTCTACCAAGACTGGTTCGAAAGCCTGAATGCCCAGCCTGTGCAGGGTAGGCGCCCGGTTGAGCAGTACCGGATGCTCTTTGATCACTTCTTCTACAATGTCCCAGACTTCTGGGCGCACCCGATCCACCATCTTCTTGGCGCTCTTGATGTTGTGGGCAATGCCCTTTTCCACAAGCTCCTTCATGACAAAGGGCTTGAACAGCTCCAAAGCCATTTCTTTCGGCAGGCCGCACTGGTGGATGCGCAGTTTCGGGCCGACCACGATTACGGAACGGCCGGAGTAGTCGACGCGCTTACCCAACAGGTTCTGGCGGAAGCGGCCCTGCTTACCCTTGAGCATATCGCTGAGGGACTTCAGGGGGCGGTTGCCGGGACCTGTGACCGGCCTGCCTCGGCGGCCGTTGTCGATGAGGGCGTCCACAGCTTCCTGCAGCATGCGCTTTTCGTTGCGGACGATAATATCCGGCGCACCCAGCTCCAACAACCTCTTGAGGCGGTTGTTGCGGTTGATCACCCGCCGGTACAGATCGTTCAGATCGGAGGTGGCAAAGCGTCCACCATCCAACTGCACCATGGGCCGCAGCTCAGGCGGGATCACGGGGATCACATCCAGGATCATCCAGGCAGGGTCATTGCCGGAGGCGCGGAATGCTTCCACCACTTCCAGGCGCCTGACGGCCCGCACCCTCCTCTGCCCTGAAGATTGGGCGATTTCTTTGCGCAGCTCGGCACTGAGCTCCTCCAGATCCAGCTGCTGAAGGAGCTTTTTGATGGCTTCTGCGCCGATCCCTGCCTCAAAGGCATCGCCACACTTATCGCGGTACTCCCTGTATTCGGCCTCGCTGAGCAGCTGCTGCTTGGTCAGCCCAGTAACAGCAGGATCCCCGGGATCGATGACAATATAAGAGGCGAAATACAGCACTTTCTCCAAAGCCCGCGGAGACATATCTAAGATTAAGCCCATCCGGCTGGGGATACCCTTAAAAAACCAAATATGGGAAACGGGGGCAGCCAGTTCAATGTGCCCCATGCGCTCGCGCCGCACCTTGGCTCTGGTCACTTCTACGCCGCAGCGATCGCAAACGATGCCTTTATACCGCACACGCTTGTATTTACCGCAGTGGCACTCCCAATCCCGTGTGGGTCCAAAGATCTTCTCACAGAAAAGGCCTTCGCGCTCAGGCTTGAGGGTCCGGTAGTTGATGGTCTCGGGTTTTTTCACCTCACCACTGGACCAAGCCCGAATCTGTTCTGGTGATGCCAGCCCAATTCGAATCCGATCGAAGTTGTTGATATCCAGCAAGGGCTGTCCCTCCTTCTTATCTATCCGCTAGTTGCGCACGCTCCTCAACCTACAGTTCTTCCTCCTCTGGCAGATCATCCAGATCGTCTAGGGAAGCATCCTCATCATCGAAATCCAGATCGTCTTCGTCAAAATCTGCATCGAAGTCTTCATCTTCTGCCAGCTCATCATCGGAGGAAGAGTCGTCGGGCAGGAAGGAATCGTCCTCATCATCTTCGCCAGGCTCTTCTTCCTCCATCTGCTTAGCTTTGGAGCGGCCATCCTGTGCTGCACGGGCATTGGCAGCCGGACCGGCGCTTTGGATATCAATCCCGAGCTCCCTGGCCATTTCGCTGATATCCTCTTCATCTTCTCTAATTTCGATCTCTTCTTCGTTTTCACCGAGCACCCTGACATCCAGGGCCAAGCTCTGCAGCTCCTTCACCAATACCCTGAAGGATTCAGGCACCCCTGGCTCAGGGATGTTTTCACCCTTGACAATGGCTTCGTAGGTCTTCACCCGGCCCACAACGTCGTCCGATTTGACCGTGAGGATTTCCTGCAGAGTGTAGGCAGCTCCGTACGCCTCCAAGGCCCACACTTCCATTTCCCCGAACCTCTGGCCGCCAAACTGCGCCTTACCGCCCAGGGGCTGCTGGGTAACCAGGGAGTAGGGGCCGGTGGAGCGGGCATGGATCTTGTCATCTACCAAGTGGGCCAGCTTCACCATGTAGATGATGCCTACGGTAACTGGATTATCGAAGGGTTCGCCCGTTCTGCCATCGTAGAGGATGGTCTTGCCATCCCGGGACAAGCCGGCCTTTTCCATCATATCCATTACTTCGATCTCGCTGGCTCCGTCAAAAACGGGAGTAGCCACACTGAAGCCCAGAGCCTTGGCCGCCATGCCTAAGTGCGTCTCCAAGATCTGGCCGATGTTCATGCGGGAAGGCACGCCCAGAGGATTGAGCAC
Organism: Bacillota bacterium; assembly: GCA_012521335.1. Taxonomy (GTDB): domain Bacteria; phylum Bacillota; class Limnochordia; order Darwinibacteriales; family Darwinibacteriaceae; genus DTU010. Next base: position 7,078 of record JAAYMM010000015.1, read on the forward strand.
GATCTGCACAGGAGTGCCATCCGGTAGGAAAGGCATATCTTCCACGGGCATGATGCGGGAGATAACACCCTTGTTCCCGTGGCGCCCAGCCATCTTGTCACCCTCAGAAATCTTGCGCTTCTGGGCCACATAGCACCGTACCAGGCGGTTGACGCCCGGAGGCAGCTCATCGCCCTCCTCCCGGCTGAACACCCGCACATCGACCACGATGCCGCCTTCTCCGTGGGGAACCCGCAGAGAAGTATCCCGTACTTCCCGGGCCTTTTCGCCAAAGATGGCCCGCAGGAGGCGTTCTTCTGCGGTGAGTTCCGTTTCGCCCTTGGGCGTAACCTTGCCCACCAGGATATCGCCGGGCTTCACTTCAGCGCCGATGCGGACAATACCCCGATCATCCAAGTTCTTCAGGCTGTCTTCACCCACGTTGGGAATGTCGCGGGTGATTTCCTCGGGGCCGAGTTTGGTATCCCGGGCCTGCGCCTCGTATTCTTCAATATGAATGGAAGTGAAGACATCATCTTTCACCAGTTCTTCACTGATCAAAATGGCGTCCTCGTAGTTGTAGCCCTCCCAGGGCACAAAAGCCACGAGCACGTTCCGGCCCAAAGCCAGCTCGCCGTTATCTGTAGATGGGCCATCAGCCAGTACGTCGCCCTTTTTCACCTGCTGCCCCACATGGCAGATGGGCTTCTGGTTGATGCAGGTCCCCTGGTTGGAACGCTCAAACTTCTTCAGTCTGTAGCGCTCTACTCCTTGGGCGGTCCTGACCACGATCTCCCGGCCAGTGATCCTTTCCACCACACCGTCATTCTTGGCCAGCACCACTGCACCGGAGTCAACAGCCGCCCGGTACTCCATTCCCGTACCGACGATGGGAGCTTCTGCCTCAATTAGGGGCACAGCCTGGCGCTGCATGTTGGCACCCATCAGGGCCCGGGCTCCGTCATCGTTTTCCAAGAACGGAATCAGGGCCGTCGCGATACTGACGATCTGCTTGGGCGAAACGTCCATGAACTCCACGCTTTCTGCGGGAACCATCTTAATTTCTTCGCCTTCGCGCACAGTGACCTTGGCCCGGACAAAGCGCCCATCTTCCGTGGTGGGTTCGTTAGCCTGGGCAACGCGGAACACATCTTCTTCGTCCGCGGTCAGGTAGCGGATCTCATCGGTGACTACTCCGTTTTCCACCACCCGGTAAGGTGTTTCAATAAAGCCGTACTCGTTGATGCGCGCGTAGGTGCAGAGCGCACCGATCAGGCCGATGTTGGGGCCTTCCGGAGTCTCAATGGGGCACATGCGCCCATAGTGGGAGTGGTGTACGTCCCGCACCTCAAACCCGGCGCGGTCCCTGGACAAGCCGCCGGGGCCCAAAGCGCTCAACCTGCGCTTATGGGTCAACTCGGAGAGGGGGTTGGTCTGGTCCATGAACTGGGACAGCTGGCTGGACCCGAAGAACTCCTTGATGGCCGCGACCACCGGACGGATGTTGATCAGCGCCTGGGGCGTGATCACGTCTACATCTTGAATGGTCATGCGCTCGCGAACCACCCGCTCCATCCTGCTCAGGCCGATGCGGAACTGGTTCTGCAGCAGCTCTCCCACACTCTTCAGCCGCCTATTGCCCAGGTGGTCAATATCGTCTACTGTGCCGATATCCGCGGCCAAGCCCACCATATAATTGATGGTGGCCAAAATATCGGCGGGGGTGATCACAGTGACCGTCTCGTCGGGCTGATCATTGGAAAAGAGGCGTACCTGGCGCCCGTCTCTGGTGGTCACCGCCACGGAGTTGATCCTGCACTGGTGGATCAGCTCCGCTTGGCGCCGGGTGATCTTCTCACCGCGCTCCACAATCACTTCGCCGGTTTCTGGATGCACGATGTTATCCGTGCTCACCCTGCCCACCAGCCGCTCGATCAGGCGCAGTTTCTTGTTGATCTTGTAGCGGCCCACGCTGGCCAGATCATAGCGCTTGGGTTCGTAGAAAAGTGTGGAAAAGAGCCCCCGTGCGCTCTCCTCTGTGGGAGGCTCGCCGGGACGCAGGCGCTTGTAAATTTCGATCAGAGCCTCCGACTCGGACTGGGTGTTGTCCCGTTCCAGCGTGGCCAGGATCTCTGGCGCCTCACTAAACGCCTCCCGGATGGCGGCATCGGTACCCAGGCCCAAGGCGCGGATCAGAACCGTGGCTGGCAGTTTGCGGGTACGATCGATGCGCACCCAGATCACATCGTTGGAGTCCGTTTCAAACTCCAACCAGGCGCCGCGGTTGGGAATAATGTTCGCGGAAAAGAGCTTCTTGCCGCTGGTATCCACAGTGAAGTTGAAATACACGCCGGGCGATCTCACCAACTGGCTGACCACAACGCGCTCGGAACCGTTGATGATGAAGGTTCCGTTCTCGGTCATAAGGGGAAAGTCACCCATGAAGACCTCTTGCTCTTTTACCTCGCCGGTTTCCTTGTTTACCAGCCTTACCCGCACACGAAGGGGAGCAGAATAAGTAACATCGCGGTTCTTGCATTCCTCTACGTCGTACTTGGGTTCCCCAAATTCATAATCCAGGAACTCCAAAACCAAGTTGCCCGTGAAATCCTGGATGGGAGAGACGTCATCGAACATCTCCCGCAGACCTTCGTGCAAAAACCACTGGTACGACTTGTGCTGGATCTCCACCAAATCGGGCATCTCCAGAACTTCTCTGATCTTCCCGAAGCTGTAGCGCTCCCGTCTTCCCACGTGCTTTGCTTCCACCAAGGGCCCTCTCCTCCTTACGATATCCTAGAAAACATGACGAAAAGCAAGGGTAGTTTCCCTCGCTTGATTATTCGCTTCCCAGGCTAACCTTCTAAAAATAATCTTTAAGATAGCAGGATTCCGCACCTCTATGTTGAATAAAGACAAACCAGGAGGATTCTCCCCCTTCGGTCATGGATTGTAACACTAGTCCATGATAACACAGGGGTTTTCTGTTGTCAAGCAATGTATATCTATGTTTGTCTGCATTTATGTCACGAAAAGGACTTCCCCCAGCGGAGGAAGTCCTTTTTTGCTTGTCTTTTCCGGAACTACTTAATTTCGACAGTTGCGCCAGCCTCTTCAAGCTTGGCTTTGATCTCCTCGGCCTGCTCCTTGGAGACGCCCTCTTTAACCGGGTTGGGAGCGTTGTCTACCAGGTCCTTGGCTTCCTTGAGGCCCAGGGAGGTGAGTTCGCGCACGACCTTGATCACGTTGATCTTCTTGTCGCCAGCGCTCTTGAGGATGACATCAAACTCGGTCTTCTCTTCGGCAGCCTCAGCGGCGGCGGCAGGAGCGGCAGCGGCTACAGCCACGGGAGCGGCGGCGGATACGCCGAACTTCTCCTCCATGGCCTTTACCAGTTCGCTCAGTTCCAACACAGTCATATTCTCAATAGCTTCCAAAATTTGCTCTTTCGTCATCTGAAAAACCTCCTTAAGGATGCAGCTTACGCACTTGCTGCTTCTTTCTGTTTTCTAACTGCCTCTAAAGCATAAACGAAATTGCGGATGTTGCCCTGCAGGACGTTGACCATGCCGGCGATGGGCGCCTGCATACCACGGAGTACCATGGACAGCAGTTCTTCTCTGCCAGGCAGGTCAGCCAGGTTGGCCACACCTTCTGCCCCGATCACTCTACCTTCCACAATACCGCCTTTGATTTCCAGCGCCTTGTTCTTCTTGGCGAACTCGCTGAGCACCTTGGCGGGTGCCACCGGATCGTTGTAGCCGAAGGCGAAAGCGGTGGGGCCGGTCAGGTAGGGCACCAGATCATCCATCTCCAGTGCCTTGGCTGCCAGGATGGTCAAGGTGTTCTTCAGAACCTTGAACTCAATCCCAGCGTTCCTCGCCTCCTTGCGCAGTCGAGTCATCTCTTCGGCGTTCAAGCCGCGGTAGTCGGCTAAAACCGCCCCCTGCGCTTTGGAGAGGCGCTCTTGAATCTCTTGAACCATTGCCTCTTTTTCTGGTCGTGCCATCATTTCACCTCCCCGTGCAAACAAAAAGGACCTACCGCAGCCGAGCGGAGATCCTTGAAACGATCACGAATCAAGAGGAAACATTCTCTCCGACCTCGGTGGGCGCAGCTCCGCTGCTTTAAGGCGTCCCAGGGACGCCACCAACTGTCTACGGTCTGGTTATTCCCTTTTGCAACATGGTTAGTATAGCATGCACCTGAGGCGGGGTCAACCCACCTCAGAAAGTTATCTGGCCGTAACTGCCTCTTGGGGGTTGACACGGACGCCAGGTCCCATGGTGCTGGACAGGTGGACCTTGCGGATGAAGGTTCCCTTGGCAGCCGCCGGGCGGGACTTAACCACTGCATCCATGAGCGCCACGAAGTTCTCATAGAGCTTCTCTTCGCTGAAGCTCGCTTTGCCGATGGGCACATGCATGCCGGCTTCCTTGTTCACCCGGAACTCCACTTTACCAGCCTTTGATTCCTGGACAGCTTTGGCAACCTCGAAGGTCACCGTTCCGGTGCGGGGGTTGGGCATCAGGCCGCGGGGGCCCAGAATCCTACCGAGCTTACCCACAACACCCATCATATCAGGTGTGGCAATGGCCACATCAAAATCAGTCCAGCCGCCCTGGATCTTCTCTGCCAGATCTTCAGCGCCCACATAGTCGGCGCCGGCCTGCCTGGCTTCTTCCGCTTTGTCGGCCTTGGCAAAAACCAATACCCGCACATCGCGGCCTGTACCATGGGGCAGCACTACTGTGCCGCGTACCTGTTGGTCAGCGTGCCGGGGATCTACACCCAGCTTAAAAGCAACTTCAACTGTCTCGTCAAATTTGGCGGTTGCACACTTCTTCACCAAAGCAATGGCCTCTGTAGGTGAATAGAATTTCTGGCTATCAACGAGCTTAGCAACCTCTTGATACCTCTTGCCTCGCTTGGCCACAGTTCTTTCCTCCTTTGTGGTGCTAGCGGAATTAATCCTCCCACTAATATTCACAGCGTTTCCGGTTAGTCTTCAACTACTACGCCCATGCTCCTGGCGGTACCTTCCACCATGCGCATGGCACCTTCGATATCAGCCGCGTTCAGATCAGGCATCTTCAGCTCAGCGATCTCCCTGATCTGGCTGCGCTTGATGGTGCCCACTTTTTCCCGATTGGGCACACCGGAACCGCGCTCGATGTTCATAGCCTTTTTGATCAGAACAGCTGCCGGTGGAGTCTTGGTCACAAACGTGAACGTGCGATCTTCGTAAACGGTGATCACTACCGGAATGATCATGCCCGCTTGGTTCGCAGTACGTTCGTTGAACGCTTTGCAGAACTCCATAATGTTGACACCATGTGGACCTAAAGCCGTTCCTACCGGCGGCGCCGGGTTAGCCTTGCCTGCTGGTACCTGCAGTTTGATCAATGCACTTACCTTTTTTGCCACGGCGCGTACACCCCCTTAACTTAAATGTGGTTATGGCGGACTTGTCGTCCTCCCACTTGCAAAACCTACAGCCTTGCTACTTGGTGAAAGTCCAGTTCAACGGGAGTATCCCGGCCAAACATGGAAATGCTGACCCAGATTTTCCCCTTGTCTGAATTAACCTCAGTAATGGTACCTGTGAAATCCCGAAACGGGCCTGAGACAACCCTCACAGCATCCCCTTTTTCGAATACACTCGATGCCCTGGTCATGCCCATCTGCCGCAGAATCATCTCCACTTCGTGTTTCTCGAGGGGGATGGGCTTAACCCCGCTGCTCACGAAGCCTGTCACTCCTGGAGTGTTGCGAACCACATACCACGAGTCATCGCTCATGATCATTTCCACCAGAACATAACCTGGAAAGACCTTGCGCTTGGAGACCTTCTTCTTCCCATCTTTGTACTCCACCACTTCTTCCATGGGCACAACGATCTGGAAGATCTTGTCTTCCATCTCCATGGACTGGATGCGCTTTTCCAGGTCTGTTTTTACCTTGTTCTCGTAACCGGAGTATGTGTGCACCACATACCAGTTTTTCTCTCCAGTTGGCTTCTCACTCATGGCGTAGCGACCAAAATGCTGGTCTTACCCTCCTAATTGACTCAATAGGTTCAAGACCGCAGTGATGATCACGTCAACCACACCGGTGAAGACCGCAACAAAGAGCACGGTGACCAGAACTACGATAGTGTAGGTAATGAGCTCTTTGCGGTTCGGCCAGGACACCTTGCGCATCTCAGAACGAACTTCGCGCAGGAACTTCGTGATCTTATTCCAAAGGGCGGGTTTGCTCTGGACTGTTGCCACATTCTTCACTTCCTTCTCACCCTATCGGGTTTCTTTGTGAGCGGTATGGGTCCTGCAGAACTTGCAGAACTTCTTCAGCTCAATGCGATCCGGATCGTTTTTCTTGTTCTTATTCGTGCGGTAGTTCCGGTTCTTGCATTGCGTACACTCTAGTGTGATACCCACACGCACAGCCGCCACCTCCAGACAGTCGAAATACCCCTAGAATTTAACACATATCCGGCGGGGTTGTCAATACCCACTCTGCCGGGCGTGCACTTCCTCTGGGGGTTTCTTGTTAGTCTGCTGCTTTTTCAAGAGAAAAGGGGGATTCTTCCCCCTAGACTGCAAGATTACCAGGCTAGGCCAGAATCTGGCCCTGCACTATTCGAGAATCTTGGTTACAACGCCAGCGCCAACGGTGCGTCCGCCCTCGCGGATAGCGAAGCGCAGTCCCTCTTCCATGGCGATGGGTGTAATCAGTTCAGCAATCAGCCTGGTGTTGTCGCCGGGCATGATCATCTCGGTGCCTTCCGGCAGGCGGATTACGCCGGTTACGTCAGTGGTCCGGAAGTAGAACTGGGGGCGATACCCTTCGAAGAAAGGAGTATGGCGGCCGCCCTCTTCCTTGGACAGAACGTAAACCTCAGCCTCAAACTTGGTGTGGGGAGTGATCGAACCGGGCTTAGCCAATACCTGGCCGCGCTCAATGGAGTCACGATCTACACCGCGCAGCAGCACACCAATGTTGTCGCCGGCTTCGGCTTGATCAAGCAGCTTGCGGAACATCTCTACACCAGTGGCAACGGTCTTGCGCGTCTCGGTGGTCAGGCCTACGATCTGCACCTCGTCGCCAACCTTAATGGTACCGCGCTCTACACGGCCAGTTGCTACTGTACCGCGGCCGGTGATGGTGAACACGTCTTCCACAGGCATCAAGAAGGGCTTGTCGATGTCGCGCTCAGGCGTGGGGATGTACTCGTCCACTGCATCCATCAGGGCCTGCAGCTTCTCGCACCAGGGGCCGATCTGGCCGGCCTGCAGCTCTTCCATTGCCTTGAGGGCGCTGCCGGATACTACCGGAATGTCATCGCCGGGGAAGTCGTACTCGCTGAGCAGTTCACGGACTTCCATCTCTACCAGCTCGAGCAGCTCTTCGTCATCCACCATGTCGGCTTTGTTCAGCCACACTACGATGGCAGGTACACCTACCTGGCGGGCCAGCAGGATGTGCTCACGGGTTTGGGGCATGGGGCCATCGGCAGCGGAAACAACCAAAATGGCTCCGTCCATCTGAGCAGCACCGGTAATCATGTTCTTCACGTAGTCGGCGTGGCCGGGGCAGTCCACGTGAGCGTAGTGACGCTTCTCGGTCTGATACTCTACGTGGGACGTATTAATGGTAATGCCGCGTTCCTTCTCTTCGGGCGCATTGTCGATTTCCTCGAACTTGCGGACCTGGCCTAAGCCCTTCTGGGCCAACAGCATGGTAATCGCAGCGGTAGTGGTGGTCTTACCATGGTCAACGTGGCCAATGGTACCCACGTTAACGTG
>JAAYMM010000016.1 GCA_012521335.1 Bacillota bacterium
AAAGGAGGAGTAGGATCCAGGTCGATGATAGCATAAGTGGCTGTATCCGGTCTAGATACCAAATAGGTTGAGGGGTGCATCTCGATGGCCCCGGAGTTGGCCAGCCAGATGATGGTGGCCAGGTCATCGGCCACCACGTAGTTTATACCGCCGATCTGGCACGCCCTAACCCACTCAGGAGCCCCGGCAGGCAGGTTCTTCTGGTAGAAAGAATCGCCTTCCACGCCGTGGGGATAGCGGGTAACGGTCAGGGCCCGGCCCTGCCAGTGGCTGTGTAGATAGGGATAGAGGCGGGAGTAATAGTCCAGTAGATCCGCCTTGGTTAGGCGAGCTCTTGGCCAGAGCACTTTGTCCAGATTGGAGATGCGCACAGGCTTGCCTGCGATCTCCACTAGCTGCCGCACTGTCATCCACGCTCACCTGCCGCGCTGCATTCTTCGGGCCTTTTGTCAAAGCGGAAACGCAGAAAGACGGGATGCCTCAACCGCAGTTGAGGAGTCAACTCCAAATACTCCACTTCGGCCACCAAATGGGGCCTAAACCAAACCCAATTACCATCCTGGCTCGGCGGATTGACTACCCCGGGGTGCTCTACCCGCAGAAGGGAGGAAGCCTCTTGGAGAAACTCCCTGTCCCGCTCTCGCAGGCCGCTGCCCACATTACCAACATAACAGAGCTTCCCCCCAGGCAGAATGAGGCCTAAGGCCAGGGACCGCACCGCCTGGCCGAGACAGCGTATTCCTACTACCACCCCATCAATGGTGCGGCGGATTTTGTGTTTGCGCCACCACGAAGAGCGCACGCCAGGCAGATAGGGGGACGCTTCATGTTTGGAGATAATCCCTTCCCACCCCCGCTCCTTCGCCAGCTCCAAGCATTCCTGCAGCGTTCCAGGGAGCAGCGGCGAAAGCAGAAGCCTTCGTTCCTGAACAAACAGAACCTCTAGGATGTCCCTGCGCTCGCGCCAAGGGCGCGGGCAGAGCATGCTGTCCTCCCAAACGAGCAGGTCGAACACAACGTAGCGCACTTCCTTCACCGTTGAAGAGCTCCGCAAAAGGGAGAAGTCAACTTCTCCTCGGTCACCAACGGCAACCAGCTCTCCATCCAGCACAGCGCGCCAGTTGCGCGCGGCTAGTTCCGCCGCGATCTGAGGAAAGCGCTCGTTCAGTCTGTGGCCGTTCCTGCTGGCCAAGTAGACTTCCGCGCCGTTTAGGTAGGCTAAGGCGCGAAAACCATCCCACTTGATTTCGTGGACATAGCCCCCTTCAGCCTGGAGGGGTTGATTCACAGGGAGCATCGGTTGCAGGGAACCTGGCTTCAATGACGCACTTCAGGGCCCTGCTTGCCCTGCTGTGCCTGGAGTGAAGCTTGAAGGGCGGCCAGGAGATCCAAAGTGGGCAGAGTATCGGCTTCGGGTTCTACCGAAACCACTTCCCTGCCGCGTATTTTGGCTTCGATGAGCTCTTCCAGGCCTAACCTGCGGTCATCTTGGTAGTCTTGGGGGCGAAAGGGTTCTGTCAGGCTTTGAATGAGGGAAAGAGCCATCTGCAGCTCCCGTTCGTCAACGGCTGCTTGGGCCGGAACCAACTGGGTGTGATCCCTGATTTCATCGGGGTAGAAGATGGTTTCCAAAACTAAGAGTCCTTCATAGACACGGACCACCCCGAGAGAAGACTTGGACCGGATGGTCATCTTCGCCACAGCTATTTTCCCAGAGAGGCGCAGAGCTTCCTGAAGCAGGGTATAGGCTTTAGTCCCTGTATCCGCGGGCTCCAGATAGTAGGTCTTCTCATAGTAAATGGGATCGATTTCGCTCAACTCCACAAAGCGCAGGATATCAATGGTGTGGGAACGCTGCTGGGTGAAGGCCTCCAGTTCTTCCTCGTCAAACAACACGTAGCGTCCCGTTTCGTACTGGTAGCCCCGGACAATCTCACTGCTGTCCACTGCCCTGTGGCAGGAGGGACACACCTTTTCATATTTGATCGGCGTGTGGCACACGCTGTGCAGCTGTTTGAAGCGGATATCCCTGCTCTGGGTGGCTGTATACATCCGGACGGGGATATTTACCAAGCCGAAGGAAAGCGACCCCTTCCACATGCTTCTCATGGGCCCACCTCTTTTTGCTTTATTCTGACTGCTCTTCAGCTAAAATACCCTTGCAAATCCGAATAAATGTGGTATCCTAGTTAGGGAAACATTGACAAGGCGCGGCTGCTTTGGCAACTAAACCATTCTTGTACGAGGAGAGAAGTAGATGTCACGTTACACAGGACCAACGTGGAAAGTGAGTCGTAGGCTCGGGTTCTCCCTGAGCGAAACAGGTAAAGAGCTGCGCAAACGCCCATATCCACCTGGGCAGCACGGTCAAGGCCGCCGCAAACTTAGCAACTATGGGCTGCAGCTCCAAGAGAAGCAAAAACTGCGCTTCCTTTATGGACTTAGCGAAAAGCAATTTAGGAACCTGTTCCAGAGGGCTGTGAAAATGCCGGGCATTACCGGTGAAAACTTCATGATTCTCCTGGAATCCCGCCTGGACAACCTGGTCTACCGCTTGGGCTTTGCCCGCACCAGGAAAGGCGCTCGGCAGCTGGTCACCCACGGCCATATCACCGTCAATGGGAAGAAGGTTGACATTCCCAGCTATCAGGTGAATGTTGGCGATGTGATCGGCTTGCGCGAGAAGAGCCGCAATCTGCAGATCGTCGAAGATGCGCTTGCGGTTCGCCCTGCAGTGCCCGAGTATTTGAGCTATGACGAAAATGCCCGTACAGGCACCTTCATTCGCCTGCCGAGAAGAGACGAGCTCAACCAGGACATTAACGAAGCCGAAATCGTTGAGTTCTACTCCAGGTAGCGAACAGCGAAAAATTGAGACCCCGGGTGTGGGGTCTCTTTGCTTTTGACTATGCTCGATAAAAAAACGGCCCAACCGCTGCCACGGTGTGCCATTTCTTTCCAAAGACTGCTCCACTTACTTGCCGCAAGCCTTGCATACTTTGGCGTCGCCTTTTTCCCAAAGCAACTTGACTCCGGTCTTTCCACAAGAGGGGCATGTCCCTCTCCAACCTGGACTCTTCACGTTCTTGCCTCTTCTGGCTTTGCCCATGAACCAGTTACCCCCCTTTGTCACAGCATTAAAGTGGAGGCGGCACCCAGATTCGAACTGGGGATGGGGCTTTTGCAGAGCCCTGCCTTACCACTTGGCTATGCCGCCTCAGCCATTAAAATATTACCACCTTTAGCCCTGTGTGTCAAGGTTCCCCGGCAGACTTCCATCTACCCCGCGTATAATTTCGCCACTTCCGCCCCAAACTACACCTGAGGGTGAGGGCCCAGCTCAGCGAACCAAAGGGCGACGACGGAAACGTAAACTGGAAAGCGGAAAACAAGGCTAAGCCCTCTCGTCACCCTTTGGCAGGCCAACAACAACTGCAACTTAGCGCAAGTCTTCAACGACCGCTGAGCGAGTCCGCGGCCCCGTTTTCTCAGTTTACGCGAAAAAGAGGAGCAGCACTGCTCCTCTTTGCCCTATTTATGGTTATAGCCCGGGCCTCAGCTGGCATCCGCTTTGCTTGTCCCGTTTTTTGGCAGAATCAGGTTGAGGATGATGCCCACCACTGCCGCCAGGGCCATACCATGCAGCTTAACTTCCCCGAAGCCCAACTGTGCTCCCCCGATCCCCAGAACCAGGATAACCGAGGAGATCACCAAGTTGCGCTTATCACCGTAATCAATGCCCGCTTCCACCAGGGTTCTGATGCCCGAGGCGGCAATTACTCCGAAGAGTACGATAGACACGCCGCCCATGACAGGCGAGGGGATGGTGGATATCAAGGCACCAAACTTCTGGATGAAGGAGATGGCTACAGCGAATGCGGCAGCAACGGCGATTACAGACACATTGAAGATACCGGTAATAGCCAGAACACCCACATTTTCACCGTAGGTGGTGTTGGGCGGCCCTCCCCAGAGACCAGCCCAGGCTGTAGCCAATCCGTCGCCAAGGAGCGTGCGGTGGAGGCCCGGGTCTTTGTAGAACTGCTTCCCGGTGATTCTACTCAGCACGAGCACATCCCCAAGGTGCTCAGTGATGGAAACCAGAGACACAGGCAGCATCATGGCTATGGCCGTCCAGCTGAACTTAGGAGCCATAAACCGGGGCAGTCCAATCCAAGCGGCTTCCCTTACCGGGGTAAAATCCACCGCACCGTTCAGCAGAGCAAAGATGTAGCCAGCGATGATGCCGACCAGGATGGGTACTACAGCGAAGAATCCCTTGAAGAACATGGTGCCGATGACCGTCACAATCAAAGTGAACAGGGCAATGCGCACATCAACATTGGCTAGGGAACCGCCGTCGGTGAATCCGGCCATTTCCACCGCCGTGCCGGCCAGGCCCAAACCGATGACCATGATCACAGAACCAATGACTACCGGCGGCAGTACCTTGTCAATCCAGTCAGTCCCCAAGCGGGCGATCAACAGTGCAACCAAAGCATAGACCAAGCCGACTGCCACGCCACCGCCTAAGGCGTACTCTGGGCCCCAAACCGAAGCTACGCTGATGATGGGAGCGATAAAGGCAAAGGACGAGCCCAGATAGGCCGGTACTTTCCCCTGAGTGATGAGGATGAACAAGAGCGTGCCGCTGCCGGACGTAAACAGCGCTACAGCCGGATCGAACCCCGTTAAGAGGGGCACCAGTACTGTAGCGCCAAACATGGCAAACAAATGCTGAAAACCTAAGGCCATATGCTGACCGACACCCAACTGCTTGTTCCCTGCTAATTTCATCAATGAAGTTCCTCCTTTAAGTCTCACTGGACTTGATTAAAGGTCTGTTCTCTCCAAGATAACCACGCGTTCGTCTTGATCTGTTTCCATCAACCGCACGGCAACAATCTCCCTAGTGGATGTGGGCACGTTTTTGCCCACATAGTCTGCCCTAATGGGCAGTTCCCGATGCCCTCTGTCCACCAGTACCGCCAACTGCACCCTGGCCGGGCGCCCCAGATCCATGATGGCATCCAGCGCCGCCCGTGCAGTCCTGCCCGTAAACAGCACATCGTCTACCAGCACCACGGTCTTGTCCTCGACGCTCACCGGCATGGACGTGTGGCTCACAATGGGTTGCTCAGCCACGGAACTGAGGTCATCCCGGTAGAGGGTGATATCCAGGACACCAACCGGAATCTGTGCCCCTTCAATCCGCTCAATCACCTGAGCCAGCCTCTGGGCCAGGGGGACTCCCCTGGTACGGATGCCCACCAAGACTACGCCCTCAGTGCCCCGGTTGCGCTCCACAATCTCGTGTCCGATCCTAGTTAGGGCCCTTCGAATCTGCTCGCGGTCTAGAATCTGGGCTTTCTCCTTGAGAATGTTCGCACCCCCTTCATAAAAAAATGCTTCTTACACGCACAGTCCGCGGGCAAGAAGCAATATACTCACGCATCATTTCCCTTGCCAGCCTCTCTGTGCTGTCTTAAAGGAAGCCTATTCTTTCTCAACTCTACACCATATCGTCCTGCTTGTCAATCTATTTGTCTTGCTTTCTCCACAATTGCCCAAAACTCGGGCCCGGGTGAACTGGCAAACTCCAGGTGCTGGCCGTTAGGGTGCGTAAAGGCCAGGTAGCAGGCGTGGAGCAGCTGGCTGTCTGCCCCGAGATTACCTGTTTTCAAACCGTACAGAGGATCTCCCACAATGGGGTGGTGCAGGCTAGCCAGGTGCACCCTGATTTGATGGGTGCGCCCTGTGATCAGGCGCAGGCGCACTAAGGTGTATTTGGAGAACCGCTCTTCTACACGGTAAATTGTCTGCGCTTCCCGGCCCCACTCCACCACTGCCATTTTTTTGCGGTCTTTAGGATGCCGACCGATGGGCTTGTCTATCACACCTTCATCATCACGCATAGCCCCGTGTACTAAGGCTAAATAGTGCTTTTCCATTAAGCGCTCTTTGAGCAGCTCGCTTAAATAGGCGTGGGTGCTGTTGTTCTTGGCCACCACCATGAGGCCGCTGGTATCCTTGTCCAAGCGGTGTACAATGCCTGGCCGGTCGCTTCCCCCCTCTTCCGAGAGGTCGTCTAGATGGTAAAGGAGAGCGTGCACCAGTGTCCCCGTCCAGTTACCCGCTCCGGGGTGCACTACCAAGCCCTTGGGTTTGTTGATCACGGCAAGGTCTTCATCTTCGTAGAGGATCTGCAACGGAATAGGCTCTGGCTCCAGGTTCATCTCCGGTTCCGGCCGGATCGTCACTTCGATCTCGTCTCCTGCCCGCAGCTTATAGCCTGCCTTCACCGCTTCCCCATTTACCCGCACCAACTCGCTGTCCACCAAGCGCTTCACCTGCGAACGCGTTATGGCCAGCTGTTCGCTGAGGAAGAGATCCAGGCGAGTACCGCCACCGTCACTTACGGAAAAAACATGAGTCTCAGCGTGTTTGGGGGTCATTGACCAAAACCTCCCAGAAAAGCAGAGCCACGCCAGCTACAATGGCTAGATCGGCCAGGTTGAAGACGAAAACCCGGATGTCCAGAAAGTCGATCACGGCCCCCCAGCGCAGACGGTCGATGAGATTGCCCACTGCCCCCACAAAGCTGATCACAACACCCCAGCGCACAAAGGCGCTTTTGCCCTGAATCTTCTTCCAGTGCAGCAGTACAAACAGCAGGCAGGCCAGGGCGACCAGGGAAAGCAAGGCTACTCTCCCTTGGAACAGCCCAAAGGCCGCCCCCCGGTTGCGTACATAGGTCAAGTAAAAGAGGGGCGGAATCAGCGGAATGCTCTCCCCATCCTGCATATTGGCCATAACCAGGTATTTGGAAACGCGGTCAGCGAGCAAGATCAAACCGGCAGCAAGCACATAGAACAACAGCCAAGCCCCTTCCCTGTATTCTCTGCATCCATATTTCTGTATCCAGGAAGGTTTTCCCTGCTTTATCAGGCTTCCTCCGCCGGGCTGTTGGAGGTGCCGAACTGGGCCACCTCCTCCCATGCACTATCTTGATCGAACATGTAGTCAAGCTTCCCAGCAATCTCGTCATCCACCTGCCGGCGCAGAGCCTCCTCCTCCACTGGCCGCTCGGCTGCATCCTCCTGCTCCCGCTCTTTCTTGCAATCAACGCAGAACCGAGTGCTGGGCACAGCCAAAAGCCGCTCTTCGGGGATGCTGCCGCCGCAGCCCTGACAGATGCCGTAAGTACCGGCGGCCATAGCCTTCTCGGCCTCTTCGATCTCCAAGAGGTGTTGGCGCGTGGCCTGGAGCAGGCCCAGATCCTTGCTCCGCTCGTACATCTGCGATCCGTAATCCGCGGGATGGTTGTCATAGGCTGAGAGCTCGCGATCCGCTTCATCCGCAGGAGACTCCAGTCCTCCTGGTCCGGTAAGCCCTTCTACCACCTGCAGCAGTTCGCGTTTTTCTTCCTCCAGCAGTTCCCGCAATCTGCGTAAACGTACTTGGTCCATATGATTAGTGCCTCCTGGCCAGTTCGTTTTGGACGATCCGGGCGATCTCGGCGATGAATTCCCCCACCACAGGCAGATTCCAGGATGCCAGCTTGCCCAGGGCATAAAGGAAAAGCGCTCCCACCACGGTAAAGCCGATAGCCAAGCCGAACCCCCGGGCAATGCCCGCAAGGAAGTTGAAGTACAAGAGCCGTCGCGGCCTGCGGTAAAGCTCTATATACTCAGCAATGGCGGCCTTTTCCAGAGCCAGAGTCAAGTGCTCCACTTTCGTAATGAGGGTGCGCAGTAAACCAGAACTGATCCTCTCGCCCACATCATCCACCCTTTCGCCCATAGAGTATGCAAAACCCCCATCCGTATTCTCGGATGGGGGTGCTGCTGCAACCTGTTAGCCTTCTACTACTTCCAGGCAGCGGTGGCAGATTTGCGGATGCCGTTCGTCTCCGCTGAGCTCGGCGAAGTACTTCCAGCAGCGCTGGCACTTCTCGCCTTCAGCCCGGAACACATCCACGGCCAGCCCAGGTTCACTGTAGAGGGCCTCGCTCCCCTCAAGTAACGGCCTGAGTTCAACATCTGAGACAATGAACAGCAGTCGCAGATCCTTGGCAAAGGCAGTGAGGGTACGGAGTCGGTCCTCGTCGGCGTAGAGCACCAACTTGGCTTCATTGGAAGCTCCGATGGTCTTCGCATTGCGGGCCAGCTCCAGGCCCTTGGCCACGACCCGCCGGATCTCCAGGAACTCAGCCCAGCGCCGCTCTAGATCCTCATCCCAGTATTCTTGGGGCAGCTCCTGCCAGGTGGAGAAATGCACGCTTTTTTCCGTACGCACTTGCCCAGGCAGGTGTTCCCAAATCTCCTCCGCGGTAAAGACCAAAATAGGTGCCAGCAGCTGAGTCAGCTCTTTGATGATGATCAGAAAGGCAGTCTGGGCCGAGCGGCGCTCCCTGCTGTCCGGAGCATCACAGTAGAGGCGATCCTTGAGCACATCCAAGTAGAAGCCTCCCAGGTCCACCGCGCAGAACTGGTGCACCGTATGATAGACGATGTGGAAATCGTATTCTGCATAGGCCTTCCGCACCCGCCGGCTCACCTTCGCCAGCTGCATGAGGGCCCAGCGGTCCAGCTCTTCCATCTGTTCGTAAGGCACACTGTGCGCTTCGGGATGGAAATCATGCAGGTTACCCAGGATAAACCGGGCTGTGTTGCGGATCCTGCGGTACACATCGGAGAGCTGTCTGAGAATGTCTTGCGAGATGCGGACATCGCCCCTGAAATCGGCCGAGGAGACCCACAGCCGCAGGATATCCGCTCCGTACTGCTCCCAGACCTCCTCAGGAGCTATCACATTGCCCAGCGACTTGGACATCTTATGCCCTTCCCCATCCACCACCATGCCGTGGGTGAGCACAGCGCGGTAAGGTGCTTGACCTTGGGTTGCTACCGCCACGGACAGGGAAGATTGGAACCAGCCGCGGTGCTGGTCGCTGCCTTCCAGGTAGAGGTCGGCGGGCCAGCGCAGATCCTTCCAGGAGTTGAGTACCACCCAGTGGGAAACACCCGAGTCGAACCAAACATCCATGGTGTCTGTCTCTTTCGTGAAGTCTTTCCCTCCGCAGGCTGGGCAGGTGAATCCCTTGGGAAGCAGCTCCTCTTCCGTGAGTTTGAACCAGGAGTTGGACCCTTCGCGGCTGAAGATTTCGGCCACATGTTCGATGGTCTCGTTTGTGGCGATGGTCTCTCCACAGGCACAGTAGAACACAGGAATGGGCACGCCCCACACCCTCTGACGGGAAATGCACCAATCACCGCGGTCCGCCACCATGCCGCGAATACGGTCAATACCCCAGGCGGGAATCCACTGCACCTCATCGATGGCCCGCAGCATGTCCGCGCGGAACTGGTCGATGGAGATGAACCATTGATCCGTAGCCCGGTAGATCACCGGTTGCCTGCAGCGCCAGCAGTGGGGATAGGAGTGATTCACGAAATCCAATTTCAACAGATCTCCCGAGCGCTCTAAATCCGAGGTAACCGCCTTGTTCCCCGCATCCAGCGTCATGCCGGCATAGGGACCAGCTTCTTCTGTAAACCGCCCCTGGCCATCCACAGGGGACAGAATCGGCAGACCGTACTTCAAACCTACCAGATAGTCTTCATGGCCGTGCCCCGGAGCCGTATGCACACATCCAGTACCCGCTTCCAGGGTTACATGGTCGCCCAGGATCACCAAGGAATCCCGTTCCATGATCGGATGCAGGCAGACCACGCCTTCGAGCTCCTCCCCTTTGAACTCCCCGAGCACTCCCTGGTTCTCCAATCCCAACTCTTCCAGGACGCCCTTAGTCAGCTCCTTGGCCATTACCAGCCTGCCCTTTTCAGTCTGCACTACAACGTAGTCAAACTGGGGATGCAGGGCAATGGCTAAGTTAGCTGGAATGGTCCAGGGAGTGGTGGTCCAAATGACCACATAAGTGTCCTCGTTAGAGAGGACCCCCTTGCCGTCCTTTACCGGGAAGCGCACGTAGATGCTGGGTGAGCGGTGATCGTGATACTCGATCTCCGCCTCGGCTAGGGCAGTCTGGCAGTCTGCACACCAGTAAACGGGTTTCTTGTCCTTGTACACATAGCCCTTGTTCACCATGTCCCCAAAGAGCCGGATCTGCACAGCCTCGTATTCTGGACGCATGGTGATATAAGGGTTCTCCCATTCACCCCACACGCCCAGACGCTTGAACTGACTGCGCTGAATGTCCACTTGTTCCCGGGCATAGGCTGCACAGCGCTCCCGAAACTCTGGGACAGACAACCCTTCACGCTGCTTCCCCAAGGCCCGTACCACATGGAGCTCAATGGGCAGGCCGTGAGTGTCCCAACCAGGCACGTAAGGCACATGGTACCTGGCTAGAGAGCGCGAACGCAAGACAATGTCCTTCAGCACTTTGTTCAGCGCTGTGCCGATGTGGATGTTGCCGTTGGCATATGGAGGCCCGTCGTGCAGGATGAATATCGGACGGTTCTGAGCTCTGCTCAGCTCCTGCAGCTGGCCGTAATAGTCCTCCGACTCCCACTTTTCCAGCATGGCCGGTTCCCTGCTGGGCAGGTTGCCCCGCATAGGAAACTCTGTGACAGGCAGCTGTAAGGTGTGTTGATACGCCGATCCTTTTTCCATAGCTCTATTCCTCCCCTGTACCATAAAAAAACCGCCCCAAAAAGGGACGGAATGACCGCGGTACCACCCTAGTTAAGATGCTCCTGCGAGGACGCATCTTCACTCATTGGGTATAACGGTACCACCGGCTCAGCTTACTTACATGTTCAGCTGGCAACTCCCGGGTGATCTTCCTCAGCTGGTCACGGCATCCGCTCGCACCTTACCGGACTCTCTGCAGCCCTTCCCAGCCAGTACTGTCCCGTTCATCATCTTTCCAATATTACCGCCATTATACCCAACGCAGGGGCGGAAGTCAACAGCCCTCCGCCCCTGTTTGCACTACCGATCTTGAAACTGGGGCTTACGTTTCTCCACAAAGGCTTTTAAGCCTTCCATGCCATCGTGGTAAGTAAAACAGGAGGCAAACAACCCGGCCTCAGTCTGCCCGTTTTGGTCCACAAGCCCGGTAGAGGCATTGATGGCTCGCTTGGCTAGGGCGAGTATGGGCCCTGATTTGTCCGCCAGTTCCTGCGCCAAAGCCTGCGCCTTGGGCAGCAGTTCCTCTGGCTCCACAACCTCCAAGACAAGGCCTGCGGTCAAGGCTTCTTGGGCGTTGTACCTGCGTCCGGTCAGGATCCACTCCTTGGCCCTAGTAGGCCCAATCAGGCGCGGCAGTCTTTGGGTGCCGCCAAACCCAGGAATGATCCCCAAGTTGATCTCAGGCTGGCCGAAAACGGCCTTACTGGAAGCTAGGCGCAGGTCACAGGCCAAAGCGAGCTCCAGGCCCCCTCCCAAGGCATAGCCGTTCACCGCAGCCACGAATATGGCGGGATGTTCCTCGATCCGCTGGAAGATCTGGTTCCCCTTGAGGGAAAAGGCCCGGGCCGCCCGTTCGTCCATTTCCGCCATAGCCTTCACATCTGCACCCGCGGCGAAAGCCCGCCCCTGCCCAGTGAGGATTGCGGCCTTCACACCCTGTTCTAGCAGGTGGTTGAGCACAAACTCCAGTTCGTTTAGGGCCTGCTCATCTAAGACATTGAGCTGATCTGGCCGAGCCAGCTCCACAAGGGCTGTTTTGCCGCTGATGCTCAACTGCAGACATTCCAAGTGCATGTGTTTCCCTCCCAGCCTCTACCTGTCGTAGCTGTAAAAACCCTGGCCAGTCTTGCGGCCCAACCTGCCTGCGCGCACCATTTTGCGCAGGAGGGGTGCAGGCCGGTATTTGTCCTCGCCAAGTTCAGCGTGGAGCGTCTCCATGATGGCAAGGCAGATATCCAACCCGATCAGGTCGGCCAAAGCCAGCGGCCCCATGGGATGGTTGGCGCCCAGGCGCATGGCTGTATCGATATCCTCGGCTGAAGCAACCCCTTCCCCGAGGAGAAAGATGGCTTCGTTGATCATAGGAAGCAGCAGACGGTTGACGACAAAGCCTGGTGCTTCGTCCACCACCACTGGCGTTTTGCCCAGAGCCTGCACAAGTTCCTTGCTCCGCTCCAGGCACTCTTGGGATGTTAAGGGCGTGCGCACCAGTTCCACCAACTGCATGCGGGGCACAGGGTTGAAAAAGTGGATGCCCACAACCCGCTCGGGGCCCTTGGTCGCGGCGGCAATGGCAGTCACGCTCAGAGCCGAGGTGTTGGTGCCCAAAATGCACTGAGGAGAGCAGAGTTCGCCCAGAGCTCTGAAAATGTCCTGCTTTACTGCCAGGCTCTCCGCCGCGGCCTCCACCACCAAGTCCGCATCGCGCACATCCTGCAGATGGTCGGACACGGCGAGGCGAGCCAGCCTTTCGTCTCTGACAGCAGCCTCGAGCGCTCCCTTCTCCACCAGTCGGTTGAGCCTCTTTTCTACTGCGCTGCGTCCCGCTTGCGCCCTTTCCAGGTCTACGTCAAGCAGAACTACCTGCCCCAATGCGGCTGCTACTTCCGCGATCCCACTGCCCATGGTTCCTGCACCGATCACACCTATCTTCAGCACGCTCGGCACCTCCTTAAGTTCGGTTCTACAGGCGCTCCACCACAACAGCGTAGCCCTGCCCGCCGCCGATGCACAGGGTGGCCAGACCTCTGGCCGCCTTTCTCTTTTCCAACGCGTGGAGCAGAGTAACGAGAATCCGTGCTCCGCTCGCCCCGATGGGATGACCTAAGGCAATGGCTCCACCATTTACATTGACCTTGTCCGGATCCAGCCCCAACTCACGCATCACCGCGATGGACTGAACGGCAAAGGCTTCGTTAGCCTCAATCAAATCTAGATCGTCGATTTCCAATCCGCACTTGTGCAGAGCTCTGCGGGTTGCCTCCACAGGGCCCAGACCCATAATAGCTGGATCTAAGGCAGAAGCTGCGTAGCTGAGTACTCTGGCCATAGGCCTCAGTCCCAAACTCTGAGCTTTCTCCAACGACATAACCAGCAGAGCTGCAGCACCATCGTTGATGCCCGAGGCGTTGCCGGCGGTAACCGTTCCATCGGGTTTGAACGCTGGACGCAGCTTGGCCAAAGATTCCACTGTCACTCCTACTCGCGGATACTCATCCCGGTCAAAGACGATGGGCTCACCCTTGCGCTGAGGGATGACCACCGGTACGATCTCATCTTGAAAGCGTCCTTCAGCCAGTGCTGCCTGGCATTTCTGCTGACTGGCCGCGGCGAACTCATCTTGCTCCCTCCGGCTGATCTGCCAGCGCTCGGCGATGTTTTCTGCGGTGATACCCATGTGCGTGTCGGCAAAGGCACACCACAGACCGTCCTTGATCATGGTATCCACCAGCTGCTCATGCCCCATGCGCGCACCCCACCGGGCCTTCAACGTGGCAAAAGGAGCGGTGCTCATGCTCTCCATTCCGCCGACGACAAAAACGTCGCCATCTCCAGCCCGGATAGCCTGGGCCGCCAGGCCCACCGCCTTGAGGCCCGAGCCGCAGACCTTGTTCACGGTAAATGCGGGAACGGCCTCCGGTATGCCTGCCTTGATCGCGGCCTGCCGGGCCGGGTTCTGCCCGCTTGCTGCCTGCAGCACGTTGCCCAAGATGACCTCATCGATCATTTCTGGAGGCAGTGCGCTCTCCTCGAGCAGCCGCTTGATCACCACCGCGGCCAGATCAGCGGCGCTGAATTCCTTCAGCGTTCCTCCGAAACTGCCGATGGCAGTGCGCAGCGCTTTGACAATCACCACTTCGCGCATGTTTCTCCTCCTCTATTCGTTTTCATGCCGTCCTTCAGCTGCGGGCTGCGCCTTGCGGCGGCGCCGCTCCAGGTCAGCTGGCTCGATGGAACGATTCTCCAGCGACTGCAGGAGGCGGGCCACCCCGCGGGAGTGCCCCTCCTTGTCGGCAGCTGGCTCCCAGCCTTCATCCACATACTGCGGCTCTACGTAGGTAGCGATGACGCCTTCATAGTTGCGCAGCACCACTTTGGTGGGGGACATGCTGATCAAGTACTGGGGCATGACCGGCGTCTTACCGCCCCCGCCGGGAACATCCACTACGTATGTGGGCACAGCGTAGCCAGAGATATGGCCCCGCAGCGCTTCCATAATCTCCAAACCCTTGGACACTTTGGTGCGGAAGTGTTCGATGCCCATGGACAGATCGCACTGATAGATGTAATAGGGCCGCACCCGCATTTTCACCAGCTCCAGAACGAGCCGCTTCATGACCTCGGGGTTGTCGTTCACACCGCGCAAAAGGACACTCTGATTGCCCACAGGGATTCCAGCATCAGCAATCTTTTCACAAGCCGCTCTGGAGTCGGGTGTGATCTCCTTAGGATGGTTGAAGTGGGTATTGAGCCAGATGGGGTGGTATTTCTTGAGCATGTTCACAAGCCCGTCTGTGATCCTCTGGGGCATTACCACCGGAGTACGGGTTCCAATCCTGATAATTTCCACGTGGGGAATCTCCCGCAGCCTTTGGATAATCTCTTCCAGTTTGTGATCGGCCATGAGCAGAGCATCGCCGCCTGAAAGCAGGACATCGCGCACAGACGGGGTCCGGCGGATGTACTCCAGGCCCTGTTCGATGAGCTCCGAACTCATGCCGGCATCCCTCTGGCCGGCAAAGCGGCGCCTGGTGCAATGCCGGCAGTACATGGAACACTGGTCGGTGATCAGGAAGAGCACTCGATCCGGATAGCGGTGCGTCAGCCCTGGAACTGGCGAGTCCACCTCTTCGCTCAGGGGATCCCGCAAATCGGCGCTGCTAGAGAATGTTTCCATAATGGTGGGTATGGCCTGCTTGCGTATAGGGCAGTTGGGATCTTCTGGATCAATGAGGGAGGCATAGTATGGCGTGATGCCCATGCGGAAAACCTCCAGCACCTTCCCGATATCGGCCTTTTCCTGTTCAGTTAAGGGCACAATCTTGTCCAGCTCCTCCACGGTTTGGATGCGATTGCGCACCTGCCAGTGCCAATCGCGCCACTCCGCTTCGGTGCAGCCCCATCTCTGCCAAGGCTCCTGCAGGAGTTGCTCTTTTCTGACTGCGCTCAACGCTAGACCTCCTCCCCTATACTCCCACTGGCAGAACCATGTCTTTGAGCCCAGAAGCCACTTCTAGAGGTGCTTCCGTCAATGCTCTGATCTTTTCCACAGTCCAGGCCGGGTGTTTTTCGTGCAGAACCATGCTGCCGCCGCTTATGCTGAACACACCCAACTCAGTCACGACCATGTCCACTTCCCCGGCGGCGGTCAGGGGGAGTCGGCACTGCTTAAGCAGCTTCGGCTGGCCGTCCTTGGTAGTGTGGCTCGTGGCCACGATCACCTTCTTGGCGCCTACTACCAGATCCATAGCACCACCCATGCCGGGCACCATCTTGCCAGGGATCATCCAGCTGGCCAAGTTGCCCTGGGCATCAACTTCTAAAGCGCCCAACACCGTAACATCCACATGCCCGCCGCGGATGATGGCGAAAGAAAGGGCACTGTCAAAGAAGGCCCCTCCCGGCATGATTGTTACCGGCTTCCCCCCGGCGTTGACTAAGTCCGGGTCCTCTTCCCCGGGAGCCGGATCGGGGCCCAAGCCCACAAAACCGTTTTCTGACTGAAAGGTGATGTCCAAGCCGGGAGGCAGGAAACTGGCCACCAGCGTGGGCAGCCCGATGCCCAGGTTAACGACATCGCCGTGGGAGAGCTCCTGGGCAATCCGGTGAGCAATGATCATCCTTTTCTGCTCTTCAGTCATGCCGGCTCACACTCCTCACCAAGATATCCACGAAAATGCCTGGGGTCATGACCTGGTCGGGGTCAAGTTCACCCACTTCCACGATCTCCTCCACTTCGGCAATTACCAAGTCTGCAGCCATGGCCATCACGGGGTTAAAATTCCTGGCACTCCGGCGGTAGAGCAGATTGCCTTTGCGATCTGCCTTCCATGCCTTAATCAAGGCCACATCCGCTCGGAGCGGTGTTTCTAGAAGATAAGTCCGGCCATCAACAACGATTGCCTGCTTCCCCTCGGCCACAACGGTTCCCACTCCCGTGGGTGTAAGAAACCCTCCCAGCCCAGCCCCTCCACAGCGGATCCTCTCCACCAGCGTACCTTGTGGTACCAACTCCACCTGGAGCCGGCCGTCGATCATGCGCTGGCCTGTTTCGGGATTGGTTCCGATATGGCTGGCGATCAGCTGCGTAACGGCACCTGCACTGATCAGCATTCCGATTCCGTTTCCCTGCACTCCGGTGTCATTGGCGATGACTGTCAGTCCGTGTACGCCTCGCCGAGCCAGCTCAGCCACGAGGCCGGTTGGCGTACCGCAGGTCATAAAGCCTCCGATCATCACAGTGCTGCCACCTTTGACCTGCGCCACTGCTTCTGATATGGACAGAATCGCGGGCATGTTTTCCCTCCCTTGGCACCTATGTTTTTGAGGCGATCCCCAAGATCTCCCGGGCCTCAGCTGGTGTAGCTATTTCCCGTCCCAGTTCTTGGGCGATGCGCACAATCCTGGCCACCAGCTGTCCGTTGCTCGTGGCCAGCTCTCCTCGACGGTAATAAATGTTGTCCTCAAAGCCCACACGCACATGTCCCCCCATGGCCATGGCCACCACGGCAAGTGGAGTCTCCTGGCGCCCGATCCCCGAAACGGTCCAGGTAGAACCGGGTGGAATCGAGTCTACCAAAAAGGCCAGATTCCTCACGGTACCCGCCATGGCTCCTGGCACGCCCAGCACAAAGTTGAAGTGCAGAGGCTCTTGGAGGAGCCCTTTGCGCAGCAGGCGCAGGGCGTTGTCAATCATACCCGCTTCAAACACCTCTATCTCTGGTTTGATGCCCCGCTCCAGCATTATGCGGGCGGCCTCCTCCATGAATTCCTGGGGATTAGCGAAAATGTCAGTCCCGAAGTTGCAGGTCCCCGTGCTCAAGGTCGCCATTTCTGGATTCAGCTCCAAAGGCTGCAGGCGCTCTTGAGCCGTGTGCCACACCGCCCCTCCAGTGGATGGTTGGAAGATCGCTGGACAAGCCGCGGCCACTAGGCGCTGGATTTGCCCGTAGACCTCCTTAGACTGAGTCGGTGTTCCATCGGCCAGCCGCGCGTGGACATGGACAATGGATGCTCCGGCTTCATAGGCTTCCCGTGCCGCTAGGGCGATTTCCTCTGGGGTGATGGGCAGATTGGGCTGCTGTTCTTTGGTTACTTCCGCCCCAGTGAGCGCCGCGGTGATAATCAGCTTAGACACGTGGCTGTCCCCCCCTCTGCTTCTCCCTAGGTACCACACACACACCCTTGGCTTCCGCCACCACCACCGGTTCCTCCAGCACATCCATGGCGGAAGGTGCCAAGCCTGCCTCCTTAGGGCGTGTGATCTGCTTCACCGCCCGGAATTCCATGTGGCGTGAAGTGGTGCCCACTTGGGTAAGCTTGGCTCGCACCTCAATGAAATCGCCTGCATAGACGGGAGCCTTGAACGTGACCTCACTGTAAGTCAGCAGCAGCCCTTCATCGCCATCGTGACGGATAAGCAATTCGGTGGCAGCATCGCCAAAGAGCTGCATGAGGAAAGCACCGTCCACCAATTCTCCCCCATAGTGCGCCTGGGAGGCGCTCACCCGCACGCGGATTACACTCTCCAGCATAATCTATTCACCCCTTTCCAGTCGTCGTGCCACTTCCCGGGCCAGAAAAGCGGCCACGTCTCTCGCGGTGGTTCCCGGGCCGAAGCCAGCATCGAATCCGAGTTCCGCGGCTAGAGCCCTGTCAATGCGGGGGCCACCTACGACCATAATCAACCTATGCCGCAGGCCCTCTGCTTCGGCCAGCTCCACCAGTTCCGTAAGGTTTTTGATATGAATGTCCTTCTGGGTCACCACTTGAGAGACCAGAACCGCATCGGCGTGCACTTCCACAGCCTTCTGCAGCAGCGCCTCGTTGGGAACTTGGCTGCCCAAGTTGTACGTTTCAAACATGGGGTAGCGCTCCAGACCGTACTCCCCCTGATACCCCTTCATGTTCATAATGGCATCCAGGCCCACAGTATGGGCATCTGTACCGGTGCAGGCCCCCACCACTACGATTCTGCGGCCGATCTGCTCCTCGATAAACGCGTTGATTTCCTCGAAGCTCATGGACCGCTCCTCCTCGTCCACGTGAGACAGCGCGCTTACATCAACGCCGTGGCGGCAGCTGCCGTACAGAATAAAGAAAGTGAAGCCCTGGAGGTCTTTGCTATGCACGATTTGGACGTTGTCCAGCCCCATCTGGGCTGCCAGCCTTTTAGCCGCTTCCCGGGCACGTGGTCCGGCAGGCAGAGGCAGGGTAAAACTGAGCTGAACCTGGCCATCTCCCCAGGAGTCTCCGTAAGGCCTAATTACCTGTGCCATCAAAGCTCCCTCCCTTTCCCGCCGGTGCACTCGCCAGTTCCCGCTGGAGTGCGTCCATAATGGGATTGACGTAATCCAGGCCTTTTTTCACAACTCCGTCACGGCCTTTGCCTCCCGCGGGAGACCGCTTGATGTCGGCAAACAGGCCTGCGCTGATCGCTCCCTTTAGACCCATGGCCGCTACCTGCTCCAAAAACTCTACCGTCTCTCTCACAATCTCCTCGGAGCGCTTCTGGATGATGCCATCGGGCCGAAAAGCGATTTCCCGTCCTAGATCGCGGGCGTTCTCCATGATATAGCGGGCGTTTTCCAGGCTGAGGATG
This sequence comes from Bacillota bacterium, assembly GCA_012521335.1. Classification (GTDB taxonomy): domain Bacteria; phylum Bacillota; class Limnochordia; order Darwinibacteriales; family Darwinibacteriaceae; genus DTU010. The sequence goes on from JAAYMM010000016.1 coordinate 18,761, forward strand.
CGGTCACTGAGGTGTGGCGTGTGGATGGCCTCAGTGAGCATGCCCAGCAGGTGGATGCTCTGCCCAGTTAGCACCGATGCCAGGTTGAACATGGCGTTCTGCACGTGCCCCAAAAAGATATCGCCAGTCATGTGCTTGGTTGGAGGCATGTACTTCAAAGGGGCGTCGGGGAAAATCTGGCGAATGGTCTGAGCCATGGCCACTTCATATAAGAACCCGTTGGTCATCTTCGGATCCAATTCAAAGGCATGGCCCAAGCCCAGCTGCCAACGGCGCAGCCCGGCTTGCAGCGCCAGCTGCTCGTTGATAAAGTTGGAGGCCAGCACCGTGTGGGCCTTTTCGTAAGCATCGGCGGTAGTAAGGTAGTTATCTTCTCCTGTGTTAATGATGATCCCAGCATAGGCGTTGATCATGCGGGAAAAGTGCTGATCCGCAAAAGTGCGATCCATGTTAATATCGCGGAACAGAATCCCGTACATGGCATCGTTGAGCATCATATCCAAGCGCTCCAGCGCCCCCATGGCGGCAATTTCCGGCATGCAGAGCCCAGAGCAGTAATTCACCAGCTGGATGTAGCGCCCCAACTCAACACTGACTTCATCCAAGGCCTCTCTCATCAGCCTGAAGTTTGCTTGGGTGGCATAGGTACCCCCAAAACCTTCAGTAGTGGTCCCGTAAGGCACGTAATCCAAAAGGCTTTGGGCTGTGGTGCGGATCACCGCTATAATGTCTGCCCCGTGCCTGGCCGCAGCTTGAGCCTGCTTGACATCTTCGAAAATGTTGCCGCTGGCCACAATCACATACTTCAAAGGCTCGGAGCCTGTGCCCAGTTCGGCTTTGAGCTCCTCGCGCCGCTGGCGCTGCCTGGCTATGGTCTGGAAGGCCCGGCGGGTACAGTCCTGCATCACCTGCTCTATCCTGATCGGATCCTGTGCCTCCAGTGCGCAGATGGACAGTCCCTGAGCACAGGCTTCCGCCACTTCCTGCGGCGTTTTACCTAAGGCTACCACCGCGTTGGCCAGCCAAAAAGCCAAACCCCGGTGGAGCTGCCCCGCTTGATCTACCTGATCCACAATCACGTTGGGTAAGGGGACGCCGGCACCATCGGTACCGTCAATGCCGAACAGTCGAGCCACGGTGCGCTCGATGGCCACCGTGGTCACCTGCTCGATCTCGCGCTGAATGTCCAAAGCGATCTGCTTAGCCAGTTCTCTTGCCCTGGCTACCTTGTGGTGATCCACCTTTAGCAGCTCGTTAACCATGACTTTCACTCCTCTGCAGCTCCTTAGCTCTGGCAATGATGCCTGGTTCCAGCCCTAGCGCCTCCGCCACGAGCGCCGCGTCGCTCGCGCCCGTTTCATGCGGGGACGCTGGTTCCAACGTGTAATCCATCAACTGCTGCAGGCCATCCAAACCTTTGGCAAACTGCGGAAGCGCAGCCTTCTGCAGGCTCCCCTTGGGCAAGCCCTTCACCCTGTAGTGGCTGACACCTTCTACCCGGGCCAAGGCTGGATAGTGGGTAGTGATCACTGAGATGACTGGTTCGGAACGCAGCCTTTCCACAATGGCCTGGGCCACAGCGGCCCCTTCGGTGGGATTGGTGCCGTGGGCCAGTTCATCCAGGAGGACGAGACCCTCCTGATCGCCGCAGACCAGCACTTCACGCACAAAAGCCATCTCTTCAGCGAACTTGCTGAGGCCCTGCACAGGCCGGGAAGCGAGATGAGCCCTGATCCACCTCCGGGGACTGAGTTCCATGTCGGCGGCTGGCACCAGCAGTCCGTACTGAGCCATGGCGGTGAGCAGCCCAATGGTCTTCAGGCCTACCGTTTTGCCGCCCATGTTGGGCCCCGTAATCACCGTTACACCAGCATGCAATCCCAAAGTGATGGGCTGGTAACGGCGGCCCGCCCGCTGCACTTCTTCTTCCACCAGCAGGTGGCGCCCCTGATCTATGGCTAAGCGCAGCTGGGTAGAAAGCCTGGGGCGCACCCCTTGAATCTCCACACAGAACTGAGCCTTGGCCAGCAAAAAGTCTAAGAATCCCAACATTTCCAAGATTCTGAGCAGCCTGGACGCGTGGGCACCTACGATCTGGCTCAGTCTCGCTCTCAAGCGCGCTTTGCAGGCGTCCTCCTTTTCCTGCACCGCACCCAGTTCCAGGCGGAGCTGCTGGGCTTCAGGGCTGTCTACTAGGCGGAAAGTGATCGTACCCCTGGCTTCCTCAACTTTCACCAGTTCCGGCATGGTCTCCAGCTTCTGAACGGCTTGGCCAGCGGCACAACTTACCGTGATCTCATCATCAAATGACAAAGGCCTGCCGACCACTTCCCTCACTTTGGAGTCCACATTCTCCCGAAACTGGGCCAGTTGCTCTTCCAAGGCTCGGCGCCTGCGGCGCAGTGCCGCCAGCTGTTCGTCATAGGCATCGGCTAGGTAAAAACTCGTCTTCCGGCCTTGACCTACGCTGAGCGCCTCTCGACACTGAGGGCACAGATCGAGAGAGTCGGGCAGCAAAAAAGACCAGGCCAAGCGGTCCAGCTCCCCTTGGATTTCCTCGGCCAGGAACAACAGTTTTTTCACCTCGTACAGTTCCACATCGTCGAGCACTCCCCCCTGATTGCTGCGCTCGATAATTGTGGAGATATCCCGCAGCTGGCTCAGGAAGTACAGGAGATTCTGGACAGCATGGGGCCTCTCTCGCAGACAGTTTGCAGCCTGCTCGAGGAGGAGCCACGCCCCTTCCAGCTGGGAAGCCTGTTCCGGTAGAAAGGCCTGAGCTTCACGCTGTTTGGCGCGCCCTAAAGGAGATACAGGCTTGATGCGCTGCCATACGGCGTCAAAACCCAGCTCGCGCCTGGTTTCAACATCAAGGAACTGCATCAATCTCCTCCTTTTCCGTCCTATAGCGCAGCCCCAAGCGCAGATCGTAACAGGGCAGAGGATGGACAGCGCGCCCCACATCCTCCAGCAGGCGTACTGGTTCCGCATAGCCATACTTGCTGTGGAAAGGGCTCACCGTAACCGCGCTGAGGTGCAGGGGGCGCAGCACACGGAGCTGGACACTGCGTGCAGCCAGCCCGGCTAAACTCTCCTGACTCAAAAAAACCGCAGTGGGGTCAGCGGCCGCTAGGGTAAATGAAGCTGGCCTGGCTGCGCTGTTCAGAACCTTGGCCAGCACAGCATCGGTCAGCATTCCACGCACATAAAGCATCCGCAATGGCGGCAGCTTGGCAAGGGATGCACCGGCCCCGCTGAAGAATTCGTCCCGCGTGATCCGGTACTCCTCTCCATCTGCGCCCAAGCCCACCAGCTTGAAATCTTCAGGGACATTACCCAAGAGTTCGGCCTCTCCGCTCTCCTCTATCCCAGGAAGGGTGAGCACACTGAGCAAATGCTTGAGCCTGGTTAGGAGCTGCCCCCGGTCCCAGGCCGCTTCGGCGCCTACGGCCAGCACTGCAGTATCCGTAACCAGCGGTGCCGATAAAGAGCGGCGGTCCACCGCCCCGTCCACCAGCAGGAGGTCACAACCAAGGGGGGCCAGCTGGCGCTTTACCTCCGCCAACTCCTGGGCGCTGCCCGGGCCTGCCAGCAGGATCCTGCCGCGGCTCAGCACGCGGGCGGCAACAACCTCGCCCAGCGGTGTGGCGACTCCTGTGGTGGCCAGAACCTCATAGTCCAGCCCGCTGCTGGCCAGCAGCGTCTGGGCCGTGGCCACCACCATGCCGGGACTAACGCGCACAGGGGGTTTTCTGTTAAGCAGGATGCTGTCCCGCTCCTCCCCGTCTAGGCCGATGGACGTCAAGGCGCACCTTAAGCCCCGCTGGTATGCTTCCCGTGCCAAGTGGTTGAACGTATAGGTCTTACCGGTATTTTTCGCCATTCCAATTATCGCAACAGAATGGAAATG
>JAAYMM010000017.1 GCA_012521335.1 Bacillota bacterium
ACGAAGGTGGTCATGGCCGGCATGAACACCATGGTGATCCCTGAGATCACCCCAGGCAGGCTGAGGGGCAGAATCACTTTGATGAACACCTGGAAGGGATTGGCCCCCAAGTCTCCCGCTGCCTCCACGACTCCCTTGTCTATTTTGCTCAGAACCGAGTAAATCGGCAGCACCATAAAGGGCAGGAAGTTGTAGACCATGCCGAGAACCACGGCGGTGTTGCTGTACAGGATGTTCACCCGCGGCAGGTTAAAAAACGAAAGCACCGCATTGATAAAGCCGTTGCGTTCCAAGATGGTGAGCCAGGCATAGGTTCTCAGCAGGAAGTTCATCCACATGGGTACCACAAAGAGCAGCATGATCACGTGTTTGCGCTTAAAGGCATTACCTGCCATAACCATGGCTGCTGGATAGCCCAGAAGCAGGCAGATAGCTGTACTGATCACTGCCAGGTACAGAGAGCGGAGGAAAACCCGCAGGTAAATGGGCTCAAAAAACCTGGCGAAATTCTCCAACGACCAGGTGGCGCCGCCCTCGGTGGGGACAGTGAAAGCGTAGTACAGCACCAGCACCATGGGCACAACTGTGAACAGCACCATCCAGACCAGATAAGGTATGAGCGTTGCCCGTTTCACTATGCTCTCACCTTCTTCATGATGTGGATATCCATGGGCTCCAGGCCCAACCCCACCACGGTCCCCACAGGTTCCATCAGGGTGGAGTGAACGAGCCAAGAGGTGCCATCACTGCCCTCCACAATCATCTCATAGTGTACCCCCAAGAAGTTCACGGAGCGAACCTCGCCCTTAATCTTGGCCCTCTCAGGGGGCATGAGGGTCAAATCCTCGGGGCGGATAACCACATCCACCAGTTCGTCTGGGGCAAAACCAGCATCAGCGCAGTCAAACACGTTGCCGGCGAATTCCACAACGTAGTCCTGGCGCATGATGCCATCCACAATATTGCTTTCTCCGATGAAGTCCGCCACAAAAGCGTTCACCGGTTCGTTGTAGATCTTTTCTGGAGTCCCGATCTGCTGAATCTCGCCGTCTTTCATGACCACAACGGTATCGCTCATGGACAAGGCCTCTTCCTGATCGTGGGTAACAAACAGGAAGGTGATGCCCAGCTGCCTCTGCATGTTCTTCAGCTCGTGCTGCATCTCTTTGCGCAGTTTCAGATCGAGGGCCGCGAGGGGCTCATCCAAAAGCAGCACCTCCGGCTCGTTTACCAGGGCGCGGGCGATGGCCACGCGCTGCTGCTGCCCGCCGCTGAGGGAGTTGACATCGCGCTTTTCATACCCCTCCAGGTTCACGAGCCTAAGCATGTGGTCCACTTTTTCGCGGATCACAGACTCCTTCATTTTCTTAATTCGCAGCCCAAAGGCGATGTTTTCAAATACGTTTAGATGGGAGAACAGGGCATACCTCTGGAACACCGTGTTCACTCTACGCTTATGGGAGGGAACGTTACTGATATCTTCACCTTTGAAGGTGATGGTTCCACTGTCGGGCTTTTCAAAGCCTCCGATCAAGCGCAGCATGGTAGTCTTGCCGCAGCCGCTGGGGCCCAGCAAGGTAACAAACTCGTTTTTTCTGATATACAAATCCACGTCTGTCAGCGCAGGTGTATCGTCGTAATACTTCGATACACCCTTCAACTGAACGATGATCTCGGGCACCACAGTTCCCCCTTTCTACTCTCTAGAAGCTAGGTGGTGAAGCAACCCAGAGTACAACCGCAGGCCTCTTGCCCGCGTTAGAGATATAATGGCCGGCTTGCGCCGGGAAATAAAATGACTCGCCTGTCCGCACTTTGACTACCGCCGAGCCAAAATGAAGCTGGATCTGCCCTTTGATCACATAACCAAACTCTTCCCCATCATGGGGATCATCGTAAGGCGTTTGGCCCCCGGGCTCCAGATGAACCACGATGGGCTCCATGACGTTTTTCTGGGCGTTGGGCACCAGCCAGCTGATCTCGCTTTTCAATTCGGGATCGCTTTTGACCGCCACATCGTTTTTGGTAAAGACCAGTTTCTCGGGCACGTCCTGGTTGAAAAAGTCCTGCAGGTTCGTTCCCAACGACTCTAGAATATCGATGAGGGTTGCGATGGAGGGCGAGGTGAGTTCACGTTCCACTTGAGAAATAAAGCCTTTGGACAGTTCGCAGCGGTCTGCAAGTTCTTCCTGGGTTAGGTTGTGCTGAATGCGCAGACGCTTAATTTTCTCGCCGATCTTCATCCTTTCCCTCCTTTCCCGAGTTTCGTGATACTAAACTTGGGGTTTAGGAACACTAAACAAGTGTATTGTACCGACAGGGGGGGTGCCTGTCAATACCCTGCAAACAAGAATTTTGCTGGGAAAATGAAATAATTGCCCACCTCCGGAAATAGGCATGTAGAGGGCGATTGCCGAGGGGAGGAAAGGCAATGTGGCACTTGGCGAGAGTGGTGTACTTGGGCAGCATGGCGGGAATGCTGGGCACAGGGGCAGGTGGACTCCTCCTTGCCCTGGGCCGCAGGCCAAAGGGCGCGGAGCTCAGTTTTCATCTGGCCCTATCCAGCGGGGTGATGCTGGCTGTAGTCTTTCAAGACCTGCTGCCTGAAGCGTTGGCCCTGAAGGGCTGGGAAGCCACCTTCCTCGGGCTGATGCTGGGTATAGGCGCGCTGCTTGTGCTCAAACCCATCTTCTCCCATGAGGGAGCCAAGGGCTTGATTCAAACCGGGCTCTTTCTAGGCCTGGGAATCGCCGCCCACAACTTCCCCGAGGGCCTGGCCATCGGCGCCGGTTACCTGGCTTCCGAAGAGCTGGGCTTAGGCCTGGCCTTGGCCCTCTGCCTGCACAACATTCCGGAAGGCATGGCCATGGCCGCGCCCCTCTTGGCCGGCGGTGCCGGGAAGAACTCCACCGTGCTCCTAACCCTGGCTGCGGGGCTGCCCATGGGGTTAGGCGCTCTAGCTGGCGGCCTTTTCGGCCAGCTGAGCCCCACAGCTTTAGCCGGCACCTTGGGTTTTGCCTCAGGCGCCATGCTCTTTTTGGTTTTCCATGAACTCCTGCCTGAAGCCAACCGCCTGGATTACCCCCTGATCACCACTCTGGGCGCTATTGCCGGCATCTGCCTGGGCCTGCTGCTTTTGGTTGTCTTCTAAAGAACGGAGCTTCTTAAACCGATAATGAAGTGTGATGAGGAAGGGGGTGGCGCGGTGAATCATTTCTACATAGCCGGGCTGCGCGCGGTCAGCGCGTACCATGCGGCTGCCAAAGCCTACTCCACATCCCTGGAACGCATAGCCACCGGGAAGCGTATTAACCGCGCCGCAGACGACCCTGCCGGCCTGGCCATTTCCGAGCGCATGAAGGCCCAAATCCGCGGACTGCGCCAGGCTTCCCGCAACGCTCAGGATGCCATCTCCCTCTTGCATGTGGCTGATGGAGCTCTAGGTGAAATGCAGTCCATCCTCCACCGCCTGCGGGAGATTGCTGTATACTCGGCCACGGGCACTCTCACTGAATCGGAGCGGAGCGCCCTGCAGATGGAGTTCAACGAACTGGTTGAGGCCCTCAATGATATGGCTCGCAATACGAACTTTAACACCATCCCCCTCCTGGACGGCAGCCACGATGAACAGAACCCGCTGCTGATCCACATCGGCGCCAATGCGGGGCAGAACATGGACATCGCCTTGGGAGACATGAGTGCAGAAGCCCTGGGGCTAGTGCGCGATGGCCAGATCGTATCGGTGTCCACTCAAGAAGATGCCGACGCAGCCATTGGCCTTGTGGACGACGCTTTGGCCAAGGTTTCGTCCCAGAGGTCGTACGTTGGAGCCAAAGTGAGGCGGCTGGAACACACCGTGAGCAACCTGGAAAATATGGCCCTCAACCTCACCGAGGCTGAGTCACGCATCAGCGACGCCGACATCGCTTTGGAAGTCTTGAACATGGTCTCGGCGCAGATCCGCATGCAGGCGGCCCTGGCCATGATCGCCCAGGCCAATGCCGCGCAGCAGATGATCCTGCAGCTGCTCTGGCCCGCATAGTAAATGAAGAAGAAGATGAAGAAAAGGCTGCCCCCAGCAGCCTTTTTTGCATGTATGAGGCTTAAGCCCTGTTTCTTAACACCCACTCCCAATAGCATCAAAGCAAGCACAGCCACTGCCGCCAGTTAAGGTCAGGCGGGTCTTTTTTCTTGATGTGAACCAGCACAACATCGACACCGGGGCGGGGATGAAAATCCTCCCAGGAAGTATTCAGCCCACCTCGAAAGGAAGCATGTTCCCCTGAAGCGAATACTACAGCAGCTTTAGCGAAAGGTAGTGACAGACGTGATCAAATTCGGAACTGGCGGCTGGCGTGCAGTAATCGGCGACGAGTTCACTTTCAGCAACGTGCGCCGTGTGGCCCAAGCGGCTGCCTTATACCTCAAAGAAATCAAGCAGGACCATAAGCCCGTGGTAGTGGGCCACGACCTGCGCTTCTTGTCGGGCCGGTTCTCCCGGGCTATCGCCGAAATTCTAGTGCACAACGATATTCCCGTCTGGTTCATTGAGCAGGTGGTGCCCACCCCCATGCTCATGTTTGCCGTAGAGCAGGAGCAGCTGGCCATGGGCCTCATGGTCACGGCCTCCCATAACCCCTCGGAATACAATGGGATCAAAGTGATTGTGGAAGGGGGCAAGGATGCTCCAATCCAGGTTACGAACCGCCTAGAAGAGCTCTGCCGCTTGATTCCTCCCCTGCAGGCGCCGCCCCTGACCTTTTTCGATGCCCTAGAGCAGGGGAAAATCGTGCTCTATTCCAACAAGAACGCCTACATCGACTCCCTGCTGCAGCAGATCGATGCGCCCGCGGTGCAGGAACTCAACCTGAACGTGCTGTTCAACCCCATGTTCGGTGTGGCTAAGGATATCATGGCCATGTGCCTCGCTTCGCTGCGCTGTTCGGTGGATCTGATCAACGCCCAGAGGGACACCATGTTCGGGCAGAAGGCACCCTCCCCCTCCCGCGAGGCGCTGCAGGACATGGAATATCTTATGAAACAGGGCAAATACCATATTGGAATCGCCACCGATGGAGATTCAGACCGCATCGGCCTATACGATGAAAAGGGCAACTACATCACAGCCAACGACATCCTCAAGCTCCTCTACTACTACCTGAAGCAGTACCGGGGCGAACGAGGCGGGTTGGTGCGCAACATTACCACAACCCACATTTTGGACCGCATCGCCCACTCCTTTGGGGAACCGGCCTATGAAGTGCCCGTGGGCTTCAAGCACATCTCCCAGAAGATGGATGAGGAGAATCTGCTCCTGGGCGGGGAAAGCAGCGGCGGCCTGAAGATCAGGGGCCATGTGAACGGCAAAGATGGCATTTTGGCCGCGCTTTTGGCCGTGGAAATGTTGGCCAAAACAAGAAAGAGCCTCAGCCAGCTCTTGGAGGAAATTAACGCGCGCTACGGCACACTGTACTTCGGCGAGATCAACCTGCGCTACCGCGCCGAGGACCGCAGCCGCCTGGAGAAAATCCTCCTGCAGGATCGCTATGTTCCTGCCTTCCCCTGGAAGATTGAAAAGGCATCTTACATCGACGGCGTCAAGTTTTACTTCCCCGAGGACAACTGGTTTTCCATCCGCTTCTCCGGTACGGAACCGGTTCTGCGCTTAGCCTGGGAAACCGCCGCGCCGGAGCAGGCCGAGGAACTAAAGCGGGTGATCATGGAGGACAGCACCCTCCAGCTGCCCTTCCACAGAGGGGATCTGTAGATGCGCGGCGTTATTCTAGCTGCGGGAAAAGGAACCAGGCTGGGGGCCCTGGGGGCGGTTATGCCCAAAGCTCTGCTCCCTGTGGGCAAGATTCCGTGCCTGGAGCATATAATTCTAGGGATGAAAGAGGCAGGCGTACAGCGCTTTGCTGTGGTCATCGGCCACCTGGGGGAGATGATCCAAAGCCGCTACGGCGATGGAAGCTCCCTGGGGGTGGAAATAACCTATCTGCAGCAGGATTTGGCTAAATACGGGACGGGAGCCGCCGTGCTGCTGGCTGAAGAGTTCACCGGAGGAGAACCGTTCTTTGTCTCCTATGGGGATATCGCGCTCCATCCCGCGAACTACCCGGCCATGGCCGCGCTGTACAGGGAGCACCAGACCATGGTCAGCTCTGCCAATTGGGTGGCTGACCCAACCTTAGGCGCGGCCGTCTACCTGGACGAGCGGGGGTTTTTGGAGCGTCTGGTGGAAAAGCCCCCGCGGGGTACGTCCGCAACCAATTGGAATAATGCCGGAGTGTATATCCTCCTGCCCCAGGTCTTCGACTACCTAAAAAAACTCACCCCGTCGGCGCGGGGTGAGTACGAGCTTACTGCAGCAGTGGCCCAAATGGCCGCAGAGGGCGTGCCCATCATGGTCCACCGGATCACCGGCTTTTGGCAGGACGTGGGCAACCCAGGAACCGAACAGATTTAGCTCTGCTGGCGCGTTTTGCGCAGATACTTGAGGACGGAGATGATGGTCTTGGCGTCGTTGATTTCGCCGCGATCGATCATGGCTTCCACTTCTTCCAAGGGTATCCAGCGCACGTCGATGTCCTCGCCCTCCTCCAGGCGCTGTTCACCCTTGGTGAGCCCACTTGCGCAGAAGAGATGCAGGACTTCGTTTGTGTAGCCTGGTGTGGGATAGATGTGCCCCAGCACCTCCCAGTTTTCCGCGCTGTAGCCGGTCTCCTCTTCCAGCTCCCTGCGGGCGCAGTCCAGAGGTGATTCACTGCGGTCGATGGTCCCCGCGGGAAGTTCCAGCATCTGGCGTCCGGCGGCGGGGCGGTACTGCTCCACCAAGAGCACCTTGCCGTCTTGGACGACCAGGACAGCTGCAGCACCCGGATGATCCACCATTTTAAACTGCCTTACTCTACTGCCAACCCATACATCTTTTGTTATGAACCTGAACAAAACTATCACCTCACGTCTCTAATTCTGGCAAAACGGGTAGACTCCTGTTGCCCGCCGGCAGAGTGCCGCCTTTCTTTTCCACTTACAGTAATCTGGGAGGACAAGGTGGTTATACTATTCCCAATCACATGTGTTGGAAGGGAATGGTGCTGGTGACTACCCAACTGCTGGTCTATCCCGTGTTAATCCTGCTGGTGGGCGCGTTGGTACTGCTTACCGTACCCCGGGAGCACCTGCGTACTCTCCTGCCCTACGGAGCAGTGCTGGGTGGGTTGTTTGACTACCTGGAGAGCTTGGTCACAGGGACGCTTAAGCTCACCGCGTTCAAGAACCTGGGTATTCTCCAAGCCGGAGGCCATCCCCTCCTGGGCCACCTGGCCTGGGTGCCGATTATCGTCCTCTTCCTTTATTATTGGCCCCGGGGCAAGATGAGCTTAGGCTATCTCTACACGGCAGCCTGGGCCCTCTTGGCCACAGGGTTCAGCCAAGTGGTCAGGCAGGCTGGCATCTTTGAGTACGTATCCTGGTACTACCCGATACCCATGTTTCTCCTCTTTCTGGCCCGTTTTGCCTTAGCAGCCTGGGTGGCTCACCGCCAGGGCATTCTCGGCTAAGCCCCAGCAGTACAATTTGTTCCCTCCCGGAAGGAACCCCCTCTCACTTTGGAGAAGTGAGCACATGAAGCTAGTTACTTCCTCACGGGGTGGGACACATGAAAAGACGAAGCGCACCAGTGGTTCTTCTAGCACTAATGCTCGTAGCCTCTACCGCTTTTGCCCAGAGCGGCAGCCTGCAGGACATCACTGCTCTAGAGGCTTTCTTAGACGGCGTGTTCGCCATCCAGCTGGCCCAAAACAACGTGCCCGGCGCCGAGGTTGTGGTGGTGGCCAACGGCGAGATTCTCCTTTCCAAAGGCTATGGGTTTGCCGATCTGGAGAAAGAAATGCCCATGATTCCAGGAACCACGCTGCACCGCCCCGGTTCGGTTTCTAAGATCCTGGTGTGGCTGGCTGTGCTGCAGCTCGCGGAACAGGGCCAGTTAGACCTCTATGTCGATGTGAACACCTACCTGGATTTCACCCTTCCCACGCACACCACTGCCAGCAGAGACGTTCCCCCTATTACGCTTCACCATCTCCTTACCCATACAGCCGGCTTTGAAGATGAGGTGGCCGGGATGATTGTCTCCCAGCCTGAACTGCTCAAGCCCTTGGGGCAATATGTGAAGGAACATCTTCCTGAACGCGTGTTTACACCCGGTTCGGTCATGGCCTACTCCAATTTCGGAACGGCGCTGGCTGCCTACATCGTGGAGCTGGTGAGCGGCCAGCCCTTTGCCGTCTACGTGCAGGAACACATCCTCGATCCGTTAGGCCTGACTTCCACCACCTATGCTCAGCAGCTCCCCAGCCCTTTGGCTCAAAGAGTGAGCCCGGGCTACCGCTACGCAGAGGGGCGCTTTATTCCAGGGGAGTTTGAACTTGTGCAGAACTACCCCGCGGGGGGCTTGACCACTAGCAGCCTTGACATGGCGCGGCTGATGCTGGCCCTGCTCAACCTAGGAGAACTACCGGCCGCATCGACCGATGAAGACGGCGAAGATGAGGCCCAAGAGGCGTCAGATGCCCCGCAGGGCCGCCTGTTGACTGAGGACACCGCGAGGATCATGCAGAGCCGACAGTTTACGGCGCATCCTCAGCTTCCCGGGATGACCTATGGGCTGCTGGAGTGGGAATATAATGGCTATAGGATTCTAGGCCATGTTGGTGACACTTTCCTGTTCAGCACCGGCTTTTACTTCCTGCCGGAGCAGAATGCAGGGCTGTACGTGGTGTACAACTCGCCTGTGGGCAGCGAGCTGCGCAGCGCTCTGCTGGAGGGATTTATGGATCGCTATTTCCCCAGCCAGAGCCCGCGGCTGGAGCCGAGGCCCATAACAGCAGGCACAGAAGCTAATTATCGGGGATATTATTATAACTCCCGGTCTAATTTTACGGGGATCGAATCTGTCCTGCGCCTGCTGCAGGCTCTCAAAGTAGATGTGGATTCCGACGGTTTCCTCCTGCTGCAGGCCGGTGGCGAAATCCTGCGCTTTGGAGAAATCGCCCCGGGAGTGTTCCAAGAGCTGAACGGAGGCGCCAAGATCGCCTTTGCTTTCCAAGACGGCAAAGCTGAACGCATCCTGGTGCCTGGCCCCACTGCCTGGCTGCGCCTCCCCTGGTTCCAGACTCCTCCGTTCCTGTTAGGCGTAGTGGGCGGCGCTGTGCTGTTTATGCTGCTCACCTTGATCGCTTGGATCAAAGGCCTGTTTAGAAACCGGCCCAGGCAGAAACCGCCGGTTTTGCCCAAAGTCTTGGCTGTGCTGTTCATCGTCCTGCTGTTTACGGCTGCGGTTGTGGGAGGAGAGCTCATCGCCGCGATCCATCCTGCCTACAATGTACCTCTGGTAGTCTTAGAACCATCGTCGACCCTTAATGTCCTGCTGCTTCTCTCGAAAACTCTGATGGGACTGGGCATCCTGATTCTGATCACAGCCATCTATCTTGTGGCGGCCAGAAGGGGAACCCTCTGGCAGAGAGTCCACTACGCGCTGTTTACCCTGAGCGTGCTGGGTGTGAATGCGGTGTTGTGGCAGCTTAACCTCTGGTGACGGGAGGTTAAAATCTGACGGATAGGAGAGCGCCATGGCTTTAATCAGAGAGTTCATCGAAGACTACAGGGGTAAGATCAGTCACTTTCAGCACCTCGCTGAAGTGTGCGCCTACCAATGTGAAAGTGCACTGAAAAGACAGGGCCTGAGGGTCCTGGTTACCTCTAGGGCCAAACGGCTGGATAGTCTCGCCTCGAAAGTTGAGGACAGGGCGCAGGAGAAGAACTACCAGAGTATAGAAGAGATCTATGAAGACATCGTTGACCTGGCCGGGGTACGCATTGCCCTATTCTTCCCCCAGGATCAGCGGGAAGTGGATCAGTTCATTCGCTCCAACTTTACTGTGGAAAGCGTCAAGGACTTTCCCGAAGCACTGGGACATCCCGGGGCTTATCCTAAGCAGTTCTTAGGTTACGTGGGGCGCCATTACCGCCTCTACCTGAAACCGGAATCCCTGCCCCCTGAGGAACGGTATCTGGCCAATTACGTTATAGAAGTACAGGTGGGCACGGTTTTGATGCATGCCTGGGCTGAGGTGGAACATGATTTGGTGTACAAATCCACGGGAGGGTTTCTCTCCCAGGATGAGTATGCCATTTTAGATGAGCTCAACGGGCTCATGTATGAGGGCGAGATGGCCCTGGAACGCCTGCAGACCGCGGTGAAAAAACGGGTCACCACCGAGCATCACCCCTTTTCTAACCACTATGAGCTGGCCGCCTATCTCCATGAGCAAAAGCGCCGGCTCCTCCCCGGCCCCGACTGCCGGTTTTCCATCGGACGCACTGATGTCTTATTTCAGTTTTTGAAGATGATCGGCCTCAACTCAGTGCCGGCCTTGAGGCCCATTTTGCAATCCTGCAGCTTCAACCCCGAAGATGATCCGCTCTCCCAGCAGATCGTCAACCATCTGCTGCTCAGCGATCCCAACTTATACACCGAATACGATCAGGCCAGAACTATGGTTGGTGCCTATGACCCCTTCGGCACCCCCTACGAAACAGTGTCTTTTTTCTCAGAAGAAGGCGGCCTTGGGCCTTTCATGCGCAGCTGGATCGCGGTTGAGCAGGCCCTAGGAGAATCTCTGCACCAAGCTCTCGCAGGCGAGCCCTCAGATCTGGTCTTGGCCCCCCATGTGTACGAGAGCCTCAAGCAGGCGCAGAACCTGCGCAATCAAATCCTGTTTGGCTGTAAGCCCCCCAGCGAGCAGGAGCTGGACCGGGGAGCAGACTTCCTCGGCGGTTTCCTGGATTTTCTCAGAACAGAGGAAGCTGAACCCGGTGTCCCCGCGGGAAAATCCCTCAAGGCATAATATTTCACAGCAGAGGCAGAAAAAAGTAGGAACCAGGTACTCCTTGTGGAATGTACTTCGTGTTCACAAGCAAAAGATGCCAGACAAAAGGAGGAGACTTGATGAACGTATATGCAAAAGCACTGGAAGAACACAAGAAGTGGCGCGGTAAGGTGGAAATCACCAGCAGGGCTCAGGTCAAAAACTCCGCTGAGCTCAGCCTAGCCTATTCTCCAGGCGTTGCAGAACCGTGCAGGCAGATCGCGGCCAACCCCGAACTAGTATGGGACTATACCTGGAAGGGCAACACCATCGCTGTAGTATCTGATGGCTCCGCAGTCTTAGGCTTGGGCAACATTGGCCCCGCGGCAGCGCTGCCCGTTATGGAGGGTAAGGCCGTTCTGTTCAAAGAGTTTGCCAATGTCAATGCCATCCCGCTCTGCTTGAACACCCAGGATGTGGATGAAATCGTACGCATCGTTAAAGCCTTAGAGCCCACCATCGCTGGAGTCAACCTGGAGGACATTGCCTCGCCCCGCTGTTTCGAAATTGAGGAAAGGCTCAAAAAAGAGACGGATATGTTCATTTTCCACGATGATCAGCACGGCACCGCAGTGGTCACCCTGGCAGGCCTGATCAACGCTCTTAAGGTTGTGGGCAAGGGCAAGGACGTCACCATCGTTGTAAATGGGATTGGCGCCGCCGGAGCTGCCATCATCAGGATCCTGCTGGAAGATGGCTACACCAATATAAGAGCCTGCGGCCGCCACGGCAGGCTGGTCCCCGGAGATGAGCAGAACAATCCGGCCCAAGAGGGGATCGCCCAGATCACCAATCCGCAAGGACTCAGGCAGACCCTGGCCGAAGCCATGCAGGGGGCAGATGTGTTTATCGGTGTCTCTGCAGCCAATGTGGTAACCCCCGAGATGGTAAAGAGCATGAACGATCAGCCCATCATTATGGCCCTGGCCAATCCCGAACCCGAGATTTCTGTGGAACTGGCTTTGGAAGCAGGCGCGGCCATTGTGGCCACCGGACGTTCAGACTATCCCAACCAGATCAACAACGTCCTGGGCTTCCCCGGCATTTTCCGCGGCGCTTTGGATGTACGCGCCAAGGACATCAACTATGCCATGAAAATCGCGGCCGCCAACGCCATTGCCAACCTGGTGGAGAACCCCACCCGCGAGTGCATTATCCCCTCGCCCTTTGATCCGCGGGTCGCTCCGGCTGTGGCCGATGCCGTTGCCCAAAAAGCAAAGGAAACCGGAGTAGCTCGGGAGGTGTAGGCATGGGGTGCCCCTTTGACCAGGTGGTGGACCGCCGCAACACGGCATGCGTTAAATGGGACGGTGTCCTGGAGGCCTACGGATGCGCCGATCTGCTGCCCATGTGGGTGGCAGATATGGACTTCCGTCCCCCGGAGACCGTCGTCCAAGCGGTAACAGAACGGGCTGCACACGGAATCTATGGTTACGAGTACCGTCCCGCCCGTTTCAGCCAGGCTGTCCTCAACTGGTACAAAACCCGCCAGAACTGGGAAATTCATCCTGACTGGCTCATCCACACTCCCGGTGTGGTGGTAGGCCTTACTTTAGCCGTACTGGCCCTCACTGAGCCAGGAGAGCGGGTGGTCATCCAGCCGCCTGTCTATCCCCCCTTCTTCAGGGTTCTGGAAGCCAACGCACGCACCGTGGTGCAGAACCCCCTAGTTGAGGTGGAGGGTAGATATGTGATGAACCTAGCCGAGCTGGAAGAGATCTTCCGGTCCGGCGTGAAAACTATGATCCTCTGCAGCCCCCACAACCCCGTGGGCAGGGTGTGGAGCAGGGCGGAATTAGAGAGCCTGGGCAAGCTGGTGGTGCAGTACGGTGTCACCGTGATCGCCGATGAAATCTGGTCTGATCTGACTTTTCCCGGCGTAACGCACACCCCTTTCGCCAACTTGTCACCGGAGATCGCCCAGCAAACTGTAACCTTCAACGCCCCCACCAAGACTTTCAACATCGCGGGCCTGTACGTCTCCAACGGGATCATTCCCAACCCAGGCTACAGGGAAAAGGTGTGTCAGGTGATGGAGCGCCTGAGTATGGGCGCGGTGGGCTTTTTCGGGCTGATTGCCGGGGAGACGGCCTACAACACCGGTGCCGAGTGGCTGGATCGCCTTGTGGCCTATCTCGAGGAGAACGCGCGGTTCGTCCAGGCCGAGCTGGCCAAAAGGGCGCCTCAGCTTAGGGTCAACAAGCCTGAGGGCACCTACGTACTCTGGCTGGACTGCCGGGAACTCGGGATTCCCTATGAAGAGCTGAACCAGTTTTTTGTGCGCGAAGCCGGCATCGCCTTTAACGAAGGCTCCGCCTTCGGCCCGGCAGGGCTGGGGTTCCAGCGCATGAACATCGGCTGTCCCCGGAGTTTGATCGCAGAGGCCCTGAACAGAATAGAAAAAGCGCTGGCTGCGCTGTAGGCTTAACGTTCAGAAAAGCGCCTGGAGGAGCTGCTCCAGGCGCTTTTGTGTTTCTCAAGGGTATATTTTCCGTCCGTGGATATCGGGGATGTGGGTAAGGCGGTAGAAGTAGGTGTTGAGCACATCGCGCCACTCCTTGGCATCCACCAGCTGGCCCTCCAGGCGCTCCAGCACGTGAAAGAAAGTCTCCGGGTTGATCTTCCCTTCGAGCCCCTTCCATTTCTCGATCATCTCTTCCACCTGCTCTACTCCCAGGAAGTGAGTGTCGTAAATGTGCTGGATCAGAGTCTTCCCCGACTTGAGCACGTGCGTATAGGGAATGCGGTGGAAAAAGAGCAGCAGTTCTTCCGGGCAGGTCTCCACCGTTTCATACCGTCGAGCGTTTTCCGGCCGGTACTGCCCGGCGAAACCAGTACCGCTCCTCACGCTCCTGTCCACGCCGATAGCCGTGCGATCGGCCCGGTGGTAGGTGCCCCAGCGGGAATACTCATACCCTTCCGGGCTCGGCCCGTAGTGATGGCCGGGATTGCACATCCAACCGATTCCTAACGGTACGGTGTAGTTCTCGTAAACCTGCCAGGAACCCAAAAGCAGCTCGCTTACCGTTGCCACCACCTCTGGGTCGTGTCCGAAAGTGAGAACCACCCATTCCCTGGTGATCTGCTCGGACGTCAGCTCAGGGTCCCAGGCCAGACGGCCGTAGCCGTAGAGATTTGCTTGGGCCAAAGTGTGGCCTGTCCAATTGGGATCATCGCCTATATTAGCCACTGCTGCCAAGCCGCTCCAGCGCTGGGGAAAAACAGAGCCCGTGACGATCTTGGCCACTGTGGTTCCCGGCCCCTGCGCATAGGTATCGAAAGCGAGGATCTCTTTCCACTGGGGAACTAAGTAACAGAGGTGCCGCTGCTGTCCGGTGTACTCCTGAGTAATCTGGAGTTCCAAGACTTGATTAGTGCGCTCCAAACCTCCGAACAGAGGGGAGACAGGTTCCCGTACCTGGAAATCCATGGGGCCGTTTTTGATCTGCAGGATGACGTTGTCCCTAAACAGGCCATCGAGGGGCATGAAGTGATCGTAGGCCGCCCGGGCCCGGTCAGTCTTGGTATCGCGCCAATCCTGCGCGCAGTTGTAGACAAAGCAGCGCCAAACCACAATTCCTCCGAAAGGCTCCAGAGCTTCGGCCAGCATATTGGCCCCCTCCGCATGGCTGCGGCCGTAGGTGAAAGGCCCCGGCCGGTTTTCCGAGTCGGCCTTGACCAGGAAACCGCCCAAATCGGGAATCACCGAGTAGATCTGGGCCGCCCTGTCCCTCCACCACTCCCGCACCTCGGAGTTCAGGGGATCCGCTGTATCCAGCCCGAACTCTAAAGGGGTGGCGAAGTTGATGCTGAGGAACAGCCGGATTCCGTACTCCCGGAAAATGGAACTGATCACCCTGACCAGCTCCAGCTTGGCCGCGATGAGCTGCGTCTCTTCCCGATGCACGTTTACGTTGTTCACCGCAACCCCGTTGATCCCCAAGGAAGCGAGCAGCCGAGCGTAATCGCGCACACGGTCCAGGTCTTCCACAAGATCGTTATCCCTGAAGAAGATGGATCGACCTGCGTACCCGCGCTCTATGCTGCCATCCAGGTTGTCCCAGTGGTTGAGCAGGCGCAGGGGCGTGCGCGGCCAGTCTTCCCGCTCTAGGCCGGCTGCAATTTCCCCCAGCTGCAGGGCACGTAAGAAGGCAAAGGTGCCGTAGAGCAGCCCCTGTTCACCCGGGCTGGCAATGACCACCCGCAGCGCGCCCTGTTCCTCGCGCACAGACAGGCGAAAGCCCTCTGGGTTCATGCTCTCCTCAGAGCGTTCCACCAAGCGTACTTCCACTGCGGCCTCGGCCGCTTGTTCCACCACTCGCGGCTCCTGCCCCAGTAAGCCCCTGAGGCCCCGCCTCAGCTCTGCAGTAATCGCTTGGGTCAGCGTCTCGGCACCCACAACGGCTGTGGTCTGCAGCTGGCCCGCGTACCTCGCCAGCAGTTCTGGCGGAAGCAGGTCGTAGTTCAGCCAACAGCCGTAATCCCTTAGTTCCTTGTAGTTTGCTGCCATATCCGGCCCTCCCAGTTCTTCAGCTTTCGAGAATACTATGGTACAATTTAACAATAACCCATGTTCGGAAAGACGGTGATAACAAAATGCTGTTCAAGCGCAGTGATCTGCCTTTAGAGGAACGCATCGCGGACCTAATTTCCCGCCTGACCCTGGAGGAAAAAGTGTCCCAGCTGGTTTATGATTCCGCTGCCATCCCCCGCCTGGGCATTCCCGAGTACAACTGGTGGAATGAGTGCCTGCACGGTGTGGCACGGGCCGGCACAGCCACCGTTTTCCCTCAAGCCATCGGTATGGCTGCCTCCTTCAATGCCCCGCTGCTGCACAAGGTGGCCCAAGTGATCGCCGCAGAAGCTAGGGCCAAGCATCACGAGGCCGCCCGCCGCGGGGATCGCGGCATCTATAAAGGCCTGACTTTTTGGACTCCCAACATCAACATCTTCCGCGATCCCCGCTGGGGCCGGGGCCAGGAAACGTACGGAGAAGACCCCTACCTCACCGCCACCCTGGGCATCGCCTTTGTGCGCGGCCTGCAGGGCGATCATCCAAGGTATTTGAAGGCAGCGGCCTGTGCCAAGCACTTCGCGGTGCACAGCGGCCCGGAGAGCCTCCGCCACAGCTTCGATGCCCGCTGCAGCCAGAAGGACCTCTATGAAACCTACCTGCCGGCGTTCCGCGCCCTGGTTACCGAAGCCCAGGTGGAAGCGGTGATGGGAGCTTACAACCGCACCAATGGCGAACCGTGCTGCGCCAGCCCAACGCTGCTGCAGAAGATTCTCAGGGAGGACTGGTCGTTCCAGGGCCATGTGGTCTCCGACTGCGGAGCCATTTACGATCTCCACGCCCATCACCAAGTGACAGACAGCCCTGAAGAATCTGCGGCCTCAGCCGTGAAACACGGCTGTGACCTCAACTGCGGGCGGGTGTACCCCGCCTTGGTAGAAGCTGTGGCCCAAGGGTTGATCTCTGAGGAGGAGATCGATCAGGCTCTGGCGCGCCTGCTGCGCACCAAGTTCAGATTAGGCCTGTTTGACCCAGAGGAAGAGGTACCCTACGCGCAGATCCCCTATGAAGTGGTGGCCTGCCCTGAACACCGCGCTCTCAGCAGGGAGATGGCTCGCCAGTCCATGGTTCTCCTGAAAAACGACAACAACCTGCTGCCCCTGGCCAAAGATCTGAACACGGTAGCCGTCATCGGCCCCAATGCCGATGCCCGTGGAATCCTCCTGGGCAACTACTACGGCACCTCCGCGCAGCTGGTTACGGCCTTAGAAGGCATCCGCCGCAAGTTAGAGCCCCATGCCAGAGTGCTCTATGCCCAGGGCTGCGATCTTTTCTCCACCAAACCCAGTTATTGGGGCAACAGCCCCAAGGCAGGATTTGCCGAAGCCCTGGCAGCAGCAGCCCGGGCCGATGCGGTGATCATGTGCCTGGGCATCTCACCTGAGCTGGAGGGAGAAGAAGGGGCGGCAGCCAACTCCGACGGCGGAGGGGACAGAACTTCTCTGGAGCTCCCGGGCATGCAGAACGAGCTGCTGAAAGAAGTGGCCGCCCTGGGCAAGCCACTGGTTCTGGTCCTCTTCAGCGGAAGCCCCCTCACCATCACTTGGGCTCAGGAGCATGTGCCCGCCATCATCCAAGCCTGGTATCCCGGGGAAGAAGGCGGGAATGCGCTGGCGGATCTCATCTTCGGCGACTACAACCCCGCAGGCCGCCTACCCGTCACCTTCGTTAAGTCGGTGGACCAGCTTCCTCCCTTCACAGACTACTCCATGGAGGGCCGAACTTACCGCTATCTCAAAGAGGAGCCCCTCTATCCCTTCGGCTACGGGCTGAGTTACACCACCTTCAGCTACAGCAGCCTCCAGGCCCCAGCTGAGCTGGCGGTCGGCCAGGAGCTTGTGGTGCAGGTAGAGGTGGAAAACACAGGTGCCCGGGCAGGCGATGAAGTGGTGCAGCTGTACATCAAACACCTGGACGCTGCCGTGCCCACTCCCCACTTCTCGCTGCAGGGCTTTGCCAGAATCCACCTGGAGCCGGGGGAAAGGCGCACTGTCACCTTCCAGCTCACCCCCAGGCAGCTGGCGGTGTTCGCGGAAGACGGCCGCTGCCTGGTGGAACCTGGCTCTCTGCAGATCTTCGCGGGAGGCAGCCAGCCCGATGCCCGGAGTCAAGAGCTTACTGGGCAGAAACCCCTTTCTGCTCAAGTCAGGCTGATAGGAGAGGCTCTAGAACTCCCACGCTGACATGGGCTACTCCCCGGCGATGCCGGATGTGCCCATGGTCTGGACAATCCTGGATTGGTTGATCACGAAGACCGTGATGGGCACGGTCATGAGCAGCACGGACACCGCGGCGGCGACCCCGGCGCGGCCGACGCCTCCGCCGATAATCTGCCCCAGCGCATAGGGCAAGGGCTTCAACTCTTCAGAGTAGATGAACAGCGCGCCTTGATCTCCCCAGAGCTGCTGAAAGTTTAGGATGATCAGGGTGAGCCAGGCGGGTTTCACGATGGGCATCACAATCTTCCAGTGGATGTACCATTCCGAAGCTCCATCAATGCGCGCTGCTTCCAGCAGAGAATCATGCACCATATGGGTGATAAAATTGCGCATGAGGAACACTCCCAGGGTAGTCCCCCAAGCAGGGATAACCAAGGCCGCGTAGGTGTTGATCCAGCCTAGGTAGGAGATGATCAGATAGCGGGGGATGACCAGCACCGAGCCGGCAAACATGAGCGAGAACAGAATCAGGTTGTTGATCAGCTGCCTGCCCCTGAAGTCGTGTTTGGCGAGAGCATAGGCGCAGAGTGAACCCAGGATCACGTTGCCCGCGCTGCCCGCACCCACGATAAACAGGGAGTTAAACAGGTAGCGCGACACGGGAACCCAGGATTGCGCCATGAGCAGGAACAGATCGCTGAAGTTGCTCAGCGTAGGATGGCGCGGCAGGAACTGCGGCGGAAAGATGAACAGCTCGTTCAAGGGCTTAAATGCCTGGCAGATGGCATAGAACATGGGCAGCGCCATGTAAATGGCACCAAGGGCCAGCAGTGTTAAGATGGCCGCATCCCCTGCGGTGGAACGGGCTAGACGGCGGTTGCTGATTCGCAGACGCATTGCGTTTCCCTCCCCTGCTAAGCTATGCGGCGCAGAAGCCTCTGCACCAGGCGCTGCACCAACACCATGGTGATAAACAGGAGTACGGCCATGGCAGAGGCATAACCCATCTCATAGCGCACATAACCGTAATCGTTGATGTGCTGCACGATAGTCCAAGTGGCCCAGTCCGTGGGGGCAGTGCCCGTGAGGGCCTGGATCTGGTCGGCAGCTGCGAAAGAGTTGGTAATACTGATAATGGCCCCGAACATCAAGTGGTGCTTCATCATGGGCAGGGTTATGTACCACAACTCCTGCCAGCGGTTGCGAATGCCGTCGATGGCTCCCGCTTCATAGTAGATGGGGTCGATGCCCTGCAGGCCCGCGATAAAGGTTAAAAAGCTCACGCCCAGACTCATCCACAGGATCACCACGATCACAATGGGCATCATCCATCTAGGATCGACGAGCCATTGGATGGGCTTGTCAATGATGCCCCAGTACAGCAGGATGCCGTTGATATACCCGTAGGCGTCGCCGCTGAACAGTACCGTCCAGATCATGAAGGCATTGGCGGAAATGCTGGGCGCATAGAAGAGCAGCGTGAGTATGGCCCGAATCCTCGGTTTGAGCTCGTTGATCAGCCAGGCAAAGATGAAACACAGAGCATAGCTCAAGGGGCCCGTGATGGCTGCAAAGAGCAGGGTGTTCTTCACCGCGATGAGGAACACATCGTCTTCCAAGAACAGGGCCAGGTAGTTAGACCAACCCACCCAGCGGGGAGGCTCCACCATGTTGAAGTAGGTAAAGCTGAGCCCCATGGCAATAAGGATGGGCGCCAGCACGAAAACGGTGAACACCAGCAGGAACGGCGCCACAAACAGATATGAAACCCGCTTTTCCCTCAGTTCCAGCCAGAATGCCTTCACGGCCCCTCTCCCCCTTCCACAAGCCCGTAACGCTCCAGGATGCCCCGATACTCTTCCCCCAGTTCCGGTGGATCCCAATCCAAGCGCCAGACATGGGTGTAGTGATCCCAAAACAGCTCCTTCCAGCGCTCATCCAGCTCTTCCAGTTCAGTCTCGTAGCCAAACTCCGAGCGCTTACGGGCGATCTCTTTGTCGATCTCCCGGGCATAGTCCAGGACTGATTCCCGCACGGGAGCATTGTGCAGCACTACGGCCCTGAACAGCCAGTCAAACTGCCTGGTTACGTAGTACCCGCCCAGAACAGGCGGCACTCCTTCCACCCAATCCCACTGAGTGTTGAGCTGTTCCCGCTCCTCTACCCTCCAGGGCAGCTCCTGCATAGCCTCCACATTAGCTGTGGCATAACGGGCACTGGCGCCAATCAAGGCTTCCAGTTCCCGGCCGAAGCGGACCTGGGTCTCTTTGCTGGTCCACCACTTGAGGAACTCCCAAGCTTCCTGTTTGCGCTCGGATTTTTCCAAGATGATGGAACCCGTTGTTCCGCTGGGCATGATCACCGCCCCCAGCTGATCGGTGCGGATCTGCAGGGCGTCCTGGGCCACGGGCACAGCCCGGTTAATGGTGCCATCAGGCTGCAGCGTCCCAGGGATGGGAGCCATACCCCACTGCCCCCTGAGTTCGGTGGCAAAAACCGAGAGGGTGTTGAACTCGGCGTAGTTGGCGATGGCCAGCGGCATCTCGCCCATGCGGAAACGGTTGATGAAGTTGTACTGCAGGGGCAGGCCCGATTGGGTAAAGAGATTGGTCATTTGGGCAAAAATGTCGATGGCGGCATGGGCTGTGAGGTTGGTTTGAATCACATCCTCTTTGTAGAGGCTGATCCCATTCTGGTACAGAAACTGCACAAAAGTGTACATACTTGGCCAGATGCCGAACTCCAGGTGATGATTCTGCAGCTCGGGCAGAATGCGCAGAACATCATCCCAGGTCTGGGGAATCTCCAGACCCAGTTCGTCAAGAATATCCTTGCGGTAGAACAGAATGGGGAAGCTCTGCACTTCCGGCAGGGCGAACACCTTGTCCCGGAAGCGGAACGCCAGCAGGGCCGATTTCTTAAAGCGTTGAGCCACTTCGGGGAAGTCGGGAAACTGGGTCAGATCAGCCACAGCGCCGCGGAAAGCCAGGTCCATATTGGCCGCCCCGATGGCCACATCAGGCTGGTTGCCGGCAATGGTAGCCGGGACCAGCAGTTGATCCATATACGTAATCAGCTCCAGATCAACGTGGATGCCTGTCGCGGGCGTGAAGCTGTCCTCGATCATCTGCTTGAGGATCTGGGCCTGGTCCCGGCCGAGCCCGATCCACACCTTAATCCGCTTGGCGGGTTCTGCGCTCGCCGCGTCCCCGCTGATATCATGGATGGTGGTGTAATCGCGGACAAAGGAAGATAGAAAAGAGCGGACTTCGTGCACCACCACTTCCCAGAAGGTTGGTTGGGCCCTGGGCATCTCCTGCTCGGGAGAAGCCACCACCAAAAAGTCGATCTGCAGGGGCTGGCGCCGGGAGGTCATGATCCAGGTGCCCAGCTGTCCGATGGCATCACGGTATTCCTGGAGCAGATTGGGGATGGCATCAGGCTTCTCATACATGCGCTCCAGCATGCGGGCAAAGTCCAGCAGAGCCGCGGAGTGGCCCAGATGCTGAGTGATCCGCTGGACTTCCCCAGCTAGCAAACGCAGATCATCGGCCCCCGCCTTGATCCGCTCCAAGAGCTGCGGCACGCGCTGTTCCAGCTGGTAGCTGCGCATGGGGTCTGGTGTGGGCGAGGTGATCATGATTATGCTGCGGTAGATACCGTTGAGCCCATAGAGCAGCTCTTCGGCAAACTCAATCAGGGGGCCCAGCTCACCCAGGACCGCTTCGAGGCGGATTTCGTGCCGCCCTTTGGTGAGGTAAAACAGGTAGGGCTCGCCCTGCTCCTCTTCTCCCAGCTGCTTCATCTCATAGCGCGAGGAAAAGCGGAAGGGGATCGCGGCCACCTCGGCAAAGGGCACTTCTCCATCGATAAGCAGCCTGCGGTGGCTCACATCACCCCTGTTGATGTTCTGCTTGGCCTTAATGGCGATCTTGTAGTAGCCGTCCTGGGGAATATCCACCTGCCAGGCGATCCAGTCGCCCACCTCCGTCCAGCGGTGGCCGCCTATGGAATTGAGCCTCGTTTCTGCGTGGTGATAGGGCACTACGGTGGGATCTCCTGGATCGGCCACGGCAAACAAGGAGGGGCTGGAGCGGTAGCTGGACGCTTCCCCTTCGATCTGCAGGAAAATGCCCCGTACGTCCGCAGCCTCGGGCTGCTGAACCCGCACCTGGGCGTAGGGCTGAGGAACCGGCGCCTGACACAGCCGTAGGTGCCCAATAATCATGGGCTCCGCTCGGGAATGGAGGCGGATGGTGTTCCAACCCCGCTGGAAGTAAAAGAAGAAGGGATTCTGCTCATAGCCCTCGGCATCGCTGAGAAAAACCGTCTGCCACATGGGCTGTTCTACCTGGCGCGGCCGAATCTCATTGCCCGCGGCGTCAAAGCGGGAGGGGCCTGCATCGCCGAACACCCGCCGAAAAACTAGGTACTCCGCGCTGGCGAAGGGCAGCTGCCCGTTCACTTCTATGCTGCGTTCAATGGCCGTGCTGCGCCCGGGAGCGGGATAATAGCAGAGTTCAATATTGTACAACCCTGCTTCCTCCACCCAGACGTTCCATTCGATCATGCCCTGTTCATCGACCCAAACGGCCAGCCCGGGATAGCCCTCATACTGCGGCAGCACTTCCGTGCGGGCGGTGGCCCGGCGAAAGGAAACTGCCGAGATGGGCACGGCGTGTTCAGGGAAAACCGGCTCAGGGACAGCGGCCAGATACTCACGATAGGTGGGCGCTGTCTGGGCAGCTCTAGCTTGCTCCCCACAGCCTACCAGGGCAGCTAGGAACAGCAGGCCGCCGAGGATGAGAATGAACTCTGGTCGCAGGCGCCTGGCGAGCATGTTGCTTTCCCCCTTAGTCTTCCTGTGCAGTGCTGTACTGCCCTTGGTTCTCCTTCCAAGGTGTGGACGGATCCACTATGGCCCAGAAACTGGGCTTAGGATTGCCCTGCCGGTCAAAAAGCAGCGGATAATCAGGGCGGTTGGGGACCGGGAAGTGGTTCTTCCAGCTGTGGTTGTCCTTCACACCCCAGAAAGTCACCCGTTCGATCACGTGAGAATAGTCCTTAAACAGCCTGAAGAGAGCGGCATAGCGGTTGGCCTGCTGCTCCTGCACAGCCTCTGGCAGACCGTTGGGATAGCGGTTGCTGCGATCATTCCAAGTGTAGACGCTCACGTCCAGCTCGGTGATGTGCACCTTTACTCCCAGGGAGGAGTAAAGCTCAATGGCTTCACGGATAGCCTCAATGCTGGGATGCTGGAGATCCCAGTGCCCCTGCATGCCGATGCCATCAACACGAATTCCCTTGTCCAAAAGCCCCTTGACCAAGGCGTAGATGGCATCCCGTTTGGGAGCGTCTGCAGCGTTATAATCGTTGTAATAGAGCTCCGCATCGGGATCCGCTTCCTGAGCAAACCGGAAGGCGTGTTCAATATAGTCATCGCCGATAATCCGCCGCCAGGGCGTATCCCGCAGCTCCCACTTCCCTGTGGCCGCATTGTATTCGATAGCCTCGTTAACCACATCCCAGCCCTTGACCCTGCCTTTGAAGCGGCCCATTACGGTCTTGATGTGCTCCTCCATCCGGGCCAGCAGGGCCTCACGGCTCACTTCCCTGCCGTTCTCATCTTTGAACACCCAGTCTGGAGTCTGGTTGTGCCAGATCAGGGTATGCCCGATCACCTGCATGCCGTGTTCTTCAGCGTAGCGGATGAGGTTCTCGGCTTGGACAAAGCGGAACTCGCCCGGCCTGGGCTGCAGCGCCTCCCACTTCATCATGTTCTCCGCTGTGACGGCATTGAAATGGTCCAGCAGCGGTTCGTCCAGCCAGTAGTCGGACCGGGCCGCAAAACCGATCAGGAAATCATTGGCGTAAATCTCTTTCAGCATAGGTATCCCTCCAACTTCTGCCCTTGCCGGGCTGTAGAATGCACAAAGCATCAGCAGCAGCAGCAAACTCCACACAGAAAACCTGGCCTTCATCACACACCTCCCGTGTATTACCCCACAATTCCCGTACGCTCCACGCTCTCCACGAAGTAGCGCTGCAGGAAGACGTAGAGGATCAAAAGGGGCAGGATCACCAAAAGCATTCCGGCATTGTTGATCAGAGAATAGAAGTGATCGTCGAGGAAACCGCTGGTTGACGCCAGCGCATCGGCCTCGTCGATGGCTTTGGCCACGCGCGAGGCCGCGCCTTCCAGGGCTTGGGGCAGGAAATTGCGCCCGGCCATAAAGGTGGTTACATACAGGTAGTCATTCCACTGCCAGACAAAGGAGAAGAGAAATGTGGTGATCAAGCCCGGGACAGCACCGGGAATCATCACCCTCCAAAAAGCGGCGAAGGGGCCCGCCCCATCGATGTAAGCCGCTTCTTCCAGCTCTTTGGGCATGCCACGGAAGAACTGGCGCATGATGAAGATGTACAAACCGCAGCGGAAACCCGTACCGGTTAAGCTCATGAGGATGAAAGGCCAGTAGGTGCCGATCAGGTTGAGCGAGCGGCCCTTGAGCAGACCCAAAAAGTCAAAGAAGCGGAAACTGAGATAGGTTGGGGTCATGATCAGCTGAGGCGGGATGATCAAGGTAAAGATGGCCAGGCCAAAGATGAGTTTGCTTCCGGGAAACCGAAAACGGGCCAGGCCGTAGCCCACCATGGAACAGGTAATCAGCTGCAGAGCGCTGGTTAAGGCCGTCAAAAACAGCGACCTCATGAAAGCACGGGGGTATTCCATATGCTCCCACACCAGCCTGAAGTTGCGCAGAGTTGGATTCCTGGGTATCCAGCGCACGGACTGATCATACAAGTCTTCGATGCTCATGAGCGCCGTGGACAGCCGATAGATCAGGGGCAGCAGGATCACGTAAGCGATGCCGATCAACAACACCGTGCGCAGCAGGGCCACCACGCGTTTTCTCCACTTTTCCTTGGCTGCTAGGCTCATACTCATACCTCCCTGCTAGACGTGATAAAACCCCCGGCGCGAGAGCAGGCCAAACACCGCGAGCAGCACCAGGCCGATGGCGGCAAAATAGATCATGGCCATGGCCATGCTGACCCCGTAACCGGCACCGCGCAGCATGGTCTCCCGGATGAGATCCACCAACTTGTTGTTCATGGCTGTGAAAGAGTCGATGATCGTGTAGATGATGTTCACTAGAATCAAGGGGCCCATCATGGGGAAGGTGATCAGCCAGAAACGCTCCCAGCCCGTGGCCCCCTCCACGCTGGCTGCTTCGTACACTTCCCTGGGGATGGACTGCAGCCCCGCGAGGAAGATCAAAATCTGCACGCCGGACGCCCGGATCACTGTGGGCAGGGCTTGGATGGCATCGGCGACGTAATCCACCATGCCCGCGGGAAAGCGCGCCGCATCGAAAAAGCTCTGCACGGCAGCCCCGCCGAAAAAGGGAGCACTCTGCTGCAGATGGGTAACCATGATCTGGGCGTAGTCTTTCATCTCCATCTTCAGCACCACACCGGCGCTGAGGATGACCGGCAGGAAAAACAGGGTCCTGACGAAAGTGCGCCCCCTAAAGTCGCTGTTGAGGATGGTAGCGGCAAAGAAGCTGAAACCGATGATCATGGGCAGCTCCGTTGCCAGTTTCACCAGCACTTCAGTGAACGTCTTGGAAAACTCCGGATGCACCTGCAGGGCATAGCCATAATTTGCCCACCCTTTCCACTGGAGCTCAAAGGTTTCTGGTGTGAGCACTAGGTCGCTGAAGCTGATCACCACTGCTTGATAGAAGGGGACGGCAAACAGGAAGATAAAGCCCACCAGGAAGGGGACGGTAAACAGAAACCCAACCAGCTTCTGCCGGTGCGCGAAGGCCATGGGCCGTCTTTTCCTCTTCATCTTACTTCCCCCCTTGCACAACCACGAAGCCCACTCCCGGAACCGCAACGTCCGCAGAGAGCTGATAGGGCTGCGCGGTGTAGTTCACCACTAGCTGAAGGCCGTTGTGGTAAGTCGTAGCACACACATTGGGGGCCAGCACCTGGTGATCGGTGATCACCAGGGGCCATTGGCTGCCCAAGACATCCCGCACCTGGTTGTAGACGGCGAGCAGTTCCCCCTTGATCTCCCGGAACTGCGTGGAGAGGAGGTAGTCGAAATCTGTGTTTTTGGTGGCAGATGACGGTTCCCAGGAAAGGGCGAAATAAGGAATGGCTCCCGTCTCCAGCAGCTTGAGCAGGTAGAAAGCTCCCCTGTGGTCAGATAGGTTGAAAGGTTCTCCCGCATACTCCACCAACCCGCTCACCACGAGGGCATAGAACGGTACAGTCTGATGGAGAATGGCCTCGCCGCGGGCAAACAGGGGCGCTTCCACCAACACCTCGGCGTAGGGCAGCAGATAGGCGTTGCTGCCTGCGATCATGAGCCCTCTGTCCGCGGACAGCCTGCTCACTTCCTGAGCAATGATTTCTGCGGCCATCACCCGGTCTACCAAGGTGGCGGGGTTAAGGCGGTAGTCGCCGTAGAGCAGCAGCCCCAAATCGCCCAGGGCCAGCCTGGAAAGGCCGTAGGAGTTGTACTCCTTGAGGAACGCGTCGATCACCCCGGATAGCCGGGCCGGAGATAACAAGGGTATCTGCCGCTGGTCAATGGGCTGGTAGGTGGCAATGTGGAATGTGTTGAGCACAGCGGCACTGCGATCCAAGCCCCTGGGAGCATGGATAAATTGAACATAAAGGTCCAAAAGGTTGTTGCGGTGCACGCGCAGGAAGTCTACGCTGGGGTATAAGGCTACACCAAGCTCCTCCAGGGACCTGCTCAATTGCTGCCAGGTGCGCTGAGTGCCGGCGGCCTTCTCCAGAAGCGCTCCCCGGGGGTAAACATGGCGGATGCCGCCGCGCAGCCAACCCAGGTAGCGCACTTTGAGCTCGTCGACTCCCGCAGCCAGCAGATCATCCACGATCAGCCGCACCTGTTCGTGAGTGGTGAGCGGCTCCACCACGTTGGTGGGTATGCCCAATACGGGCTTGATCTGGTCAAACGATCCCAAAACATCCACCAGCAGAGGCAGCCCAGATCTGGATGGCAGCAGCGTTAAGCCGTGCTTCTCCATGAGATAATGCCGATAGGCTCTGGCCATGCCTGCATAACTGGTGTCTTCTTCTGGGAGGAACACGTAACGCAGGACAATATCATTCTTGTTCAGACGGGCCTGGTACATCAGGATGGACAGCCGCCTCAGGTGGATGAGCTCACCCTCGGCCTCCATGTTCACCCGGGCTGAAGAACGGACCTCAAAGGATGCCCAGACTCTGTTGTAGGAATCGCGCATGCCGGGCAGCATGGCTTCAATCCGGGCCGAGGCATCACCCTCTTCAATGATGGCCAGAAAGGCCTGTCCGTTGTTCACCATCCCGAAGACGGGAAGATAAATCTGCTCTTTGAGCATCGCGGAATATTCCCTCAGGGGCACAGCCGCGTAATCCTGACCGTACACCCTGCGGCTGTAAGGTTCCGCCAGCGGCGTGGGGCGGTTGAAGTAGATCAGTGCCCCCGAACCATCAGGGACAAACATGTAGCCTGCATCCTCTGCGCCGCCGGCGCCAAAATAGGGCAGCACACTGAGGGTGGTCAGGGGATAAGATACCTCCCGCTCATTCTTGGCATCCCACACCCGATCAGGAAAAGTGATTTCCTCCGCAGGGATCCGCACAAGCAGGTCTCCTCCATCCAGGAGGTATTCCACCACAACTGTAAACTGGCGGAGATCGGGATAGGGCGGAGCGACATTGTAGTACTCATGATCGAAGGCCACGTCTTCCGGCGTGTAGCCAGCTGCCTTGACCAGTTGGATAGCATCCTCTATGTCCCACTGCATCACATTCCATTTCAAAAGCAGGGTGGGAGTATTGCGCAGGGCCACGATCTCTTCCGGCTTTACATCCCCCAACGAAGCGTACTGCTTGTGATCCCTGATCAACACCAGGTACTCTTGGAACAGACGCCTTTTGTCTGCGGTGCGGAACCGGGGCTCATCGACCTTGATGCCCCAACCGTCCAAAAGGCGGTCGAAGTCCACGCCCATAATGCTCAAGTCTTCACCGCTGTCATAGCCCTCTTCTAAACTAAAGAGGCCGTACATGTCGCGCAGAAAGGCGCGATCCTTTTCCTTGGCGATGTTGGCCAGGATCAGCTCGTTGAACCGCTCTTCGGAAATGATGGTAGGCAGGTAATCCCGATCCTGCCAAGTCTTGCCGAACTTGTATTCTACCCGCAGCCCTTGCTCCAAGGGGATGATCGTGTACTGCCCGTGGGCCACGCTGTCGTTGAAGCTGTCCATCTGCTGCTGTTGGTTGGCCGCGTAGTAGGTAATCACCAGCTGCGAGCTCAACCGCGCCTTAGCGGCGCCCCTGGCCAGCGTCTCCTGCTGATCTCTCCCGGGAGGATTGGAGAACCAGAGCGCACCCGTCTCCTTGTGCAGCAGGGCGATCTCAGCGGTATCCGGCTTGAAGTACAGCTCCAGGAACTCGTTTTCTGCTCCCTTTTGGAAACCGGGAGGCAGATCGGCAGCGCCTGCTGTGGCTGTCCAGGCGGCCAGGGCCACCAGGAGCGCAGCCAACAGGACAAGCAGTCTCGCACGCATATGCTTTCAGCCCCTCTCAGAACGCTTCCAGCTAAGTACGATGGATGGCCTCAGTGATCAACTGGCGGACGAACAGAACCACCTGTTCGGTCAGGGCGATAAACAACAACCCCAAAAAGAGGGCGAAGGCCATGCCCAACAGGGTAGAAATGCAGGTGAAGATGGTCTTGCTAAAGTCATACTCATGGGTGACCATGGTGGCGCCTACTACCAAAAGCACAACGGCCCAGCCCAACCCCAAGGACATGAGCATGTAATAGAAAGCTCCTTCTTCGGCGATGAGGAAGTTGCTGATCATGGTCAAGGGCACAACGGTCAGGATGACAGGAATGAGGGCAAAGGCACTGGCGATGTAGACATCCCGCAGCGTTCCCTTGCCTTCCATCAAGGTGGTCAGAGCCCAGTTGACAAAGGTCCAGAGCAGGAAGGGCAGCACAACACTGCCGATCTCCACCAAGAGATTGATCTTACTCAGATCTGCCCTGTTGAAGATGAAGCCCGTGTACTGGCGAGCAAAGACAAAGGTAAGCACAACCAGGGCTAAGATAATGGTGGCGGCCAAGGGTGTCCCCCTCTGTTCTTTCTTCAACCTTTCGAAACCGTCAAAGGGATGGAAGATGATGTATAACCCGAAGCGCAGGCTGTTTAGCGTCTTTCGGCCAAACCGGGCCCACTTCGCCTGGGCTGCGGCTGCCTCCTGCGCCGCGGGCAGGCTGGGCCTGCCAGGCCTGAACCTGCGGAAGAGGAAAAACGCGGCGAGCAAAACCGCGCCTGAGGCGAAGGCTTGGGGGAAGTGGGCATAGACCAGTTCTTTTCGATACAGCTCGAACGCCTCAGAATACTCAGCACGGTTGTTGCCCAGCCTGAAGTTTTCCATAGCCTGGGCGTATTCGCCCCTTCTAAGCAGCGCCCGGCCGATGCCAGTGTAGGCCACATCGAAGTTGGAGTTGAGCACCAGAAGCTGGCCCCAGATTCTTTCAGCCAGGTGGTAGTCGCCCCGCTCGTAAGCATCCAGGGCAGCCCAGATGAGGAGCGCATAGTCGGTGGGCTCGAAAACCACGATACCTCCACGCTGGGCATCCAGGACAAGCATCGTTTTGCCCAGATGGTCCAGGGCCACGGGACTGGCCACCTGGCCGTGCCCTGAACCCCAGTAGCCAAAATCGTAAAGAAGGTTGCCGTTGTTGTCGTAGGTGAATACCCGCCCCCGATTGCCGTCGAGCACGCTATACACTCCGTAGGGTTGTACCGTGATATCCACCAACATGGAGGATGTGCGCCGGGTGGCTGTGGACCAGCGGTCGGGGAACTCCACATCACCCATGGGATCGGCAAAGCCCAATCGCCTCAGCAAGTCTTGGCCCTTGGCGTTAATTTTACGGACCTTGATGGCGATTCCGCCTTGATCTTCTTCCTTATCCTCAGCATGGCTGGTGGCGTAGATGAAACCCTCCGAGTCCAAATCGAAGTTGGTATACTCTGTGGGCAGAAAAGCCCGGATCCTCTGGCGCTGTTCCTTGGTGGCGAAGCGGCTCCACAGGTATTCGGCCAAACTGGGCGTAACGCGGGGCGCGCCCAAAAAGCCGCGAAACTGACCGTCGGCACTAAAGCTGATGAATCCTTCGTATAAGTCTTGGGCGATCACATAAATCCGGCCGTGCTGATCCACGCCCACCTTCAGGGGCCGGTAGTTGAAATTGGCGGGAAGGATCCCCTCAAACTGTGCCTGGGGAGCAGGCACGATCCGGTTGAGAGTCCCGTCTGGATTGAGGTGTACAATGCGGCCGTTGCCCGTATCGGCAACGTAAATGTGGCCCTCGGGAGTGACAAAAAGGCCCATGGGAGAGTTGAAGCTGTCGTCATCGCCAAAACTGGAGATCACGCGCACCAGCTGGAAACTGCCATCGGCCACAACCAGGCGGTTGTTGCCCGTATCGGCGATATAAATCTCGCCCTGCGCGCTGACAAACAGGTCATTCGGATTCTTCAGCGGCCCCACCTGCAGATCGTCCCCCAGGATGATCCGAGACGGGAGATAGGCCTGGGGGCTGGGTACCGCCTTCTGCCAGAAATCATACAAATAGCTGGTGTATGGAACAGTGAAGTTGGTAATTGAGGTGCCTTGGGCGTAAGCAGAGCAGCAAGCCGCCAGCACGGCCACCAGCACTGCACACACCTTGCGCCACATCATCGCCCACCTCCCTGCTGTGAGAAGGTCTGTGAGCCTTGAGGCTCACAGACCTAAACCGCTTCCCTGCTTTACTGCTTGAGGTACTCGTCGATCATGGCCTGGCCTTGCGGCTTGAACTCGTTGACGATGGTGGAAGCCACTCCGCCGCCCTTGATACCCTCGATCACGCCGCCATAGGGCGTCTGATTCTCGTACCAGGCACCAAGGAAGTTGTGGTAGTAGGCGGCGTCGCCGTTCACCTCGGCAAAGGCCCTCTGGAATACTTGATACGAGGTGCGGTCATAGGCACGATCGCGGATCATATCTTCCATGGCCTCGTAGTAGTCCTCCAGCGGGAAGAGGAAGTTGTCCAGAGCGATCAGGCCCAGGGGATAGGCGGCATTTCTGGGTATGAAGATGGCATCGGCCACCCCAGGTGCGAAGACATAGTCATCGACATCATCGCCCATGGGCAGGGGCAGGATTCCGTGCCTGAATTCGTACTAGCTGGGGTTAATCTGCCAGAACGGCATGATGCCGATGGCTGTGCGGCCGGTGATGAACTCCCTCATCTGCCAGTCACCGTAGGAAATGCCCAGCACGTTTTCCCACTCAGCCAGTTTGCGCAGGGCGTTGATGGCCTGAGGCTCATCCAATGCATAATAGACTCTGCCGTCATCGCCCAGCCTGGTGATGGCGCCTCCGTTGCTGAAGATCATGAACATGGGATCGATGAAAGCGAGCGCCCACTGGTCCACAACCCCATCACCATCTGTATCACGGGTGACCTGGCGGCCGATCTCCTCCACGATCTTCCAGTTCCATTCATTGTTCTCATAGAGTTCGTAAGGATCCGGCAGGCCTTCCCGCTCGAACAGGTCGAGATTGACCACAGCAAAAGGCGCATGGCCGAAGTCGTCGGGAACACCTACGGAGAAGTGGAAGACATGCCCGTCATAGGACAGGCGCTCATTCTTCTCGCGCGTAATTGGTGAGAGCTGTTCAAAGTACTCGGGAGGCAGAATCTCGTCCACTGGGTAGAACGCGCCGCGGGTAGCCAGGGTGAAGAAATCCCTGTGGGGCAGGCGCCAGATGTCATACTGCGAGTCGCCCGACAGATAGCGGTTGAGAGCCAGTTGTCCGACTTCATCCCAACCTGCCGTGATCAGCTGGATGTCACCGATATTGAACAGCTTCTTAGCCTCTTCCAGCCGTCCCGCGCGTGCTCCGCCTTCGTAGAAAGCGGATAAGTTGTCGAAGTGTGCTACATAGGTTACTGTTGCGCCTTGGAAGTCAATGGGTCCGAAGTCCATGCGGTCAGATTCATAAGCCAATACGACGGGCGATATTGCCGCTGCTACGAGCAGCACAGCAGTAAGCAATCCAATCTTTCTCATTGACTTATGTCCTCCTTTGCTTTTCCTTCCTTACTCCCATCCTCCGGTGCAAAAGCAATCTCTTCTAGGAGCCCCCTCCCTTCATTCCCCTGTGGTGTGATCTGCCCAGCGATCATTGGGCAGCAGCGGATACCAGCCTGGTCTTCTGGAATCTCGGTCGTATGGGTAGTTGCCCAGCTCTTTGTACAGCTCAGCATACTGCTGTACTTTATCCCGATCGAGCCTAACTCCCAACCCCGGTTTATCAGGCACTTGGATCTTGCCATCAACGATCCGGAACTTGCCTCCTTGCACGATATCATCCCGCAGGTGGTGATAGTGGGCATCGATGGCAAAGGATAGACTGGGCAGCACGGCACCAAGGTGCAGCATGGTAGCTAACTGAATGCCCAGTTCACCTGAGGAGTGCACTGCCACGCCCAGCTGAAATGTCTCACATACATTGGCCGCTTTAATGCAGGCTCGAATTCCGCCCCAGAACGTGGTGTCCAGCAGGATCACATCAACGGCAGGATGGAGGACATTCTGCGCCAGCTGCTCGAAGTTGACCACAACGGTGTTGGTGGCCAGGGGTATGCGCGTGTTCTCCCGCACCCGCCGCATTCCGTTTAAGCCCCAGGTGGGGTCCTCTAGATAATCATTGCGCAGATCCTCAATTTGCCGGGCAAACCAGATGCTCTCTTCCACACTCCAGCAGGCATTGGGGTCGATCCGGAAGGCATCCCCGGGAAACTCCGCTGCTAAGGCGCGGTAAGCTTCCAGCTCGTATTCGGGCCTGAATACGCCCGCTTTCAGTTTGTGGGTACGGAAACCATAGCTCTCCTTGAGGTGCTGGGTGTGGGCGAGGAGTTGGTCTATGGTGCGCACCTCATCGTAAAGCCCATCTTCACTGCGGTAGCGGAAGAAAAGGTAGCTGGCTAGGGGGATCTCATCCCGCAGTTTGCCGCCTAAGAGCTTGTGCACAGGCAGCCCCAGTTTTTGGCCGATAATGTCTAGGCAGGCAAACTCAATGGCCGCCATGAGCTGGGTGCGGTTGTTGTACAAGCTGGCCGTGGGATTGCAGATTTTGAAGCGCAGTTCTTCCAAAGCAAAGGGATCGTGGCCCACCAAGTAGGGCTTGAGGCCCAGAAACTGCAGCTCTGCGCTCTCGCCGCCGCCTCCCATCTCGCCCAAGCCGATGATCCCTTCATCCGTTTCCACCTCAACGATGGTGCGGACAAATCGTCCCCAGTGTTCACCATTGCTGTGCCGCAGGGGTGCTTCGAGCGGTACTGTAACTGTGGTCGGCCGAATGTCCACGATTTTCATAACGACCATCCTTTCGCTGTGCCGACGCGTGACGCTTGGACAAAATAGCCGGGATACTGGGCCAGCAGCTCATCCTCTTCCACCATGATCATGCGCAGGTGGTCGGTCATGATTTTTCTCGCCTCTTGGGCCTTTCCCTCTCTTAAGGCTTGGAAGACGGCTTGATGCTGCCTGAGAATCTGTTCCCAATTCGAGTCATGGGATAAACGGAGTACTCTCACTCGGTAAAAGTCTAGATTCAGCTGCTTAACCATGTCATAGGTCAGCTGCTTGCCGCAGGCGCGGAAAATAGCGGCGTGAAACTCGTCATCTAGGGCCAGCATGCGCAGGTAATCCTGGTTCTGGCAGCACTGCTCTTGCGCAGCCAGATTGTACTCCAGCTCCCGGATGTGATCGTCAGATAGACGCCCAGCCGCTTCCTCAACCACTGCCGTTTCCACAATCTCCCGTACCCAACGCCCTTCTTCCATCGACTCCAAGTTGATTAAAGACACATAGGTGCCGCGCTGAGGGTAGATCTCCACTAGACCATCTTGATGGAGGTGAACAAATACTTCGCGCACGGGTGTGCGGCTCACTTTGAACTCCTCAGAAATCTCCTGCTCGGACATCTTCGTGCCCGGCTTCAAATGCAGATGAAGAATACTATGGCGCAGGGTGTTGTACACGAACTCCTTTGCCGACGCCCGCCTGCGCGGGGGGCGCCGCGCCGCAAATCTAGGTATGCTCATCGCCTCCCGAGGATAATACTACCATGGTAGTATGCTTTAATATTAAATAACATTTTCCTAAAAGTCAACCTTGTTTTTACTCATTTCAATCTCCAGGCGGTTTGCTCGGAGCAACCGGCAGAAACTGCAGCCAGGCCAGATCGAACCGGGAGCCTGGCAGGAAGATCAGCCGCACCTGCGCCCTACCCTGAACAGGCTCAAGGTCAAACACCCGCTCCGTATAGTCCTCCGCGTAGGCAAACTCCACCTGCCGGCGGTCTTCCCTTTCATCCTGGATCAGGCTGAGCTGCACCGGGGCTATGGCCAAAGGGGTGCGTCCGCAGAGAACCAGCCCTGCCGCGCCTTCAGGCCCGAAGTCAAGTTCGCCAAAATCTATGGTGACGTTGTTGCCGATCCCTTCAAGGCAGTCTCCCTTAAAGGCAAACTGGTCGCCGTAGATGCGGCTGCAGTCGGCCGCGGGGATCCTGGCAAAGGCCCTCCGCTGCTGCACGAATCTGAAGCCTTTGATGTGCATCTTGTCC
Source organism: Bacillota bacterium (assembly GCA_012521335.1). Lineage (GTDB taxonomy): Bacteria > Bacillota > Limnochordia > Darwinibacteriales > Darwinibacteriaceae > DTU010. The sequence goes on from JAAYMM010000017.1 coordinate 34,392, forward strand.
TGGGTGACCATCCAGAGCGAAGTCACGCCCTTTAAGCGCTTAGCGAGCTGGTAAGTCTCACTCTGGTACACATTCCATCTTGTCGGCTTTTGGTAGACCGTGTCCAACAAAAGCACGCTGCCCTTTTCCCCGGGCCGTCCTTCCCACAGCTGCAGGGGATAGGGGCGACTGGTCAGGGCGAAAATTGGGATGGTGATGGTATCCGAACCATCGGGGCCGAAATCCAGGGCGGTAAAGCCCACCTGCGTTTCCGCTCCCCTGGCCGTGGCCACCCCCCTCTCGTTGCCCGGGCCCACTTCCCCCACCACAGCATCATAAAGGCTTCCCGCTGTGAACTGGTAAGGATCTTTGCACAGCGTACCCAGGCCCACCGCCTCAAACTCCAGTTCAGCAAAGAGCCGGACAGCAGCAGTACCATTGGTGCTCAGGCAGCGCAGGCGAAACTGGCCGTCCCCGAGCGCCTGCAGGCGTACCCAATCCTCGCCGGCCTCCACGATCTTGGCCAGAGGTGAGTACGCTCCCCCAGGGTGCACCACCCGCCAGTCAAGGCTGCGGTAGGAGGTGTCCGGGGGATACAGCTTAGCCTGCACCGTAAGCTCCTTGCGGTCTGGCGTGAATACCCGGCTTCCCTCGGCCCGCAGCTCAATCTTGCGCAGGGGCACCTCTCCCAGGCGGCCCGTGTGGATTGGCCGCGGCTGGTTGCGCTCCTGGGCCGCGACTCCTTGGGGCGGCCCGCCAGCAGTGGGCCGGCTGAAGAAGTGCGCTTCCGCCTTGGGCAGGCTGGGGGAGACAACCTCCAGTTTGATTTCTCCCGGTTCCCGAATGGCGGCGATTATGGCGCGCAGCTTGCCGCTGAACAGCCTCCTGCTGATTCCCTTGAAGGAATCGTAATCGGTGCTGTCTCCGTTATCCAGGCCCACCAGACGCCCAGCGCCGCTCACGAACACCTCCACCCGGTTTTGGGCGTTTTCCACCGGATTGCCTCGGGCATCTTCCATGGAGATTTCCACGAAGATCAGGTCTGAGCCATCAGCCTGCAGGTCGGTTTTGTCAGCTTGGATCCTGATCCTGGCCGGATCCCCAAAGGAACGCCGCACCGCGCAGGCCAAAACGGTGCCGTCCTCATCTAGGGCTGTAGCCTTCAACTCGCCGGGTTCAAAGGGTACCTTCCAGCTGGTGACGTAGAGGTGCTCAGGCTCACGCAGGTTCCTCCATCCCACCTCCTTACCATTGAGCTCCAGCTTGACCAGGGGCGCGTTGGAGGCCACCCGCACATCGATGATCTGGCCGGGACTGAAATCCCAGTACGGGTAGAGGTGCACCATGGGGTGTGTCTTATAATCAGTCCACGCAGCTTGGTAGATATAGTAAGAATCCTTGGGAAAAGATGCAGTATCTAACTGGCCGAAGAACGAGTTCTTGCTGTGGTAAGGGGTGGGCTCGCCTAAGTAGTCAAAGCCCGTCCAGATGAACTGGCCCAGAGAATAGGCAGCCTTCCGCTCCACATCCAGGCAGGCTTGGGTGCTGGCGGCCCCCCAGCTTACGGGACTGTTGCCCAGGGCTGAGCACTGGCCATCATCCTCGCCCAGGATAGTCACCTCCAATGGGAAGTGGTAAATACCCCTGCTCTGCACCACTGAGCTGGTTTCGCTGCCGTAAAGAACCCAATTGGGGTGTTCTGCCCGGTGGCTGGCATACAGATGGGCTCCGTAATTGTAACCCACGGCATCCAGCAGCTCTGCGCAGCGCTGGGTGTTTTCCCACTGCAGGTAGTTGGAACCAAAGGTGAGCAAGCCGTTACCCCGCGGGTCGTGGCGGCGCACCAGGGAGATGAGCTGACGGGTCAGTTCCAGTCCCCGTTCACCCAATTGGGTGTCTAGAATCTCATTGCCGATACTCCACATCAGCAGGCTGGGATGATTGCGGTCTCGGCGGATCCAGCTGGCTACATCGCGCTCCACCCACTCTGGAAAGAAGCGGGCGTAATCGTAGGTGGTTTTGGGTAGTTCCCAAACGTCGAAGGCCTCACTGATCACCAGAAAGCCCAGCTCATCCGCGAGTTCCATAAACCCCTTCGCCGGCACGCTGTGCCCAGTACGGATGGCATTCACTCCCATGGCCTTCAGCAATTGGAAGCGCTTTCTCAGGGCATTTTTGTTGAAGGCTGCGCCCAAAGCCCCCAGGTCATGGTGCTCGCAGACACCGTGGAGCTTGAGCCTGCTGCCGTTGAGGACCAATCCCTGATCCGGGCTTAAGGCCACTTCCTTGAAACCAATCTTCTGCAACGTGCTGTCCAGCACCTGTCCCGTCCGGGCATCAAGCAGCTCAGTAAGGAACGTGTACAGCTTGGGCCGCTGCGGGCTCCAGCGCTCCACTCCCTGCACAATCAGCTCCTGAGTGTTTGTCACTAGGCCCTCAGCGCCATCCAGCCGCGCTTGGGATTGGGCTTTCACCGTTTGCCCCTGGTAGATGGTGTGCACTACCGTCAGGGGCGTTCCTGAACCTGCCTGCACTTCACATTCCACGCTCACCTGCCAGGAGTCTGCCTGCCCCAAAGGTCGGCTGTGGACGTAAAGGCCATCCGTAACGAGATAATCCAAGCCTCTCATCTTCAGCCATACGTTGCGGTAGATGCCTGCTCCAGAATACCAGCGGCTGTTGGGCGCTTGGTGCACCACCTTAACTAGGACTTCATTGCGGCCTGGCCTGAGGGCATGGGTGATTTCGTGTTCAAACGAGGTGTAGCCGTTTTTCCAGTCTCCGATCCAGGTACCGTTGACCAACAGGGAAGAGTCCATGTAAACGCCTTCGAAATAGAGGAAGATGCGCCCAGTCCCACTATAATCCACATGACGCCTGTACCAGCCGATGCCGTCTGCATAGAGGTTTTTGCAGTCGTAAATCAGCCAGTCATGGGGCAGATCGACGCTGCTAAACTCCAGCCCAGCAGGGCCGCTCTGATCTAGTGGCCCGAGGGCAAACTGCCAACCGTCATTGAGCAAAATGGTCTTCCCCATACCCTGTTCTCCTCTCGTAAGCTGACCAGCTTACTGTCCTGTTCCATTATTTTCATGGAGTTAAAACAAATAACCCGCCGTAAATTATGGGTTGACTTTTATCAAAATGTAAGATATTATCCAAGTATACTACCATGGTAGTATAAAGAGGGGCGGAGGGCAAGAGATGAAAGGCAGATTGACGATCAACCGCAGACGAGTAATCAACTACCTGCGCAAGTACTGGTCCTTATATGTCATGCTGTCCATCCCCATCGCGTATTTCATTATTTTCCGATACATTCCCATGACCTATATCCAGATCGCCTTCAAACGCTACAGCATCGTGCAGAGCCCGTGGGAGATGCCCTGGGCCGGCGACAACGGTTTTGAGTATTTTATCAAGGCGTTCCGCAACCTGGATTTCCTCTATGCTCTGAGAAACACCCTCCTGCTGAACTTCCTCGATCTGATCATGGGCTTCCCCGCGCCGATCATCTTGGCTCTGCTCCTCAACGAACTGGCCTTTCCGCGGTTTAAGCGCCTGACGCAATCCGTGGCCTATCTGCCCCATTTCCTGTCCTGGATCATCATCGCCGGCTTGGCCAAGCAGCTTTTTGCCCCCACCTCCGGCTTGATCAACATTTTCCTGAACAGGCTGGGCTTTCAATCCATTCCGTTCTTGAACGATCCCACCCATTGGGTGTTTACGTATGTGTTCCTAGGCATCTGGCGCAATGTGGGCTGGAACACCATTATCTACTTAGCGGCCCTCACCAATATCAACCCGGAACTCTACGAGGCTTCAGCCATCGATGGAGCTAACCGCTGGCAGAACATCTGGTACATTACTCTGCCTGGGCTGCGCCCAACCATTTTTACCCTGCTCATCCTCAGCCTGGGCAACATCTTAAGCAGCGAGTTTGACCGCCCCTATGCTCTGAGCAACCCCTTGGTCAACAGCGTGTCCAACGTAATCTCCATCTTCGTGTACCGTTACGGTATCAGGGGCCTGCAGTTCTCACTCACCACGGCGGTGGGCCTGTTCCAGTCGGTGGTGTGCGTGATCTTCTTGGTTGCAGCTAATGCACTGGCCAAGAGGTTCGGAGAACGGGGTATTTGGTAAGAGAAAGCGGTGATGAACTGTGGTTAAGTCCAAACGGACCAAAGCAGGAGATCTGGCCATCGCCTTTGTCTGCGTACTGCTGATCCTTGTGTGCTTATTGCCCATGCTCAACGTTCTGGCCAGGTCTTTGAGCTCAACCGAATACATTATCCGCAATGAGGTCCTGCTCTGGCCGAAAGGCTGGAACGTGGAGGCTTACCGCCTGGTGCTGTCTGACAGCAAGTACACCTGGTCCCTGGCCTGGACAGCCATCCTCACGGTGATCTGCGTGGCTGTGTCCATGACCATGACCATTCTCTGCGCTTATCCCCTTATTTACCGGGATCTTAAGGGCAGGCGCTTCTTCAACACCATGATTCTCTTTACTATGTACTTCAGTGCGGGCACCATCCCCCATTACCTGCTGTACAAAGACCTGGGGCTGCTCAACCATCCCTTGGTGCTGATCATCCCCAACAGCTTGTCCGTGTTTTACATGATCATCATGCGCACCTTCTTCTACTCTATCCCAGACAGCCTGCGGGAATCTGCAGAGATCGACGGGGCGGGCCCTGTGCGCATCCTGTTCTCCATCTACCTGCCGCTCTCCAAACCGGTTCTGGCCACTCTGTCGCTGTTTTACGCCGTGGGGCGCTGGAACGGATTCTCTGATGCCTTAATGTACATGAACGATCGCCGCTACCATCCCATCCAGCTTCTGCTCTACAACATCCTCAATGCGGTAACCAGCATCGAAATCCAAACCCAGGAGGGCTTTGCCAGCGCACCGGGCATCTCCGATACCATTCAGGCTGCCACAGTCATGTTCGCGACTGTGCCCATCCTAATCGTCTACCCCTGGCTCCAGAAGTACTTCATCAGCGGAGCCACCTTAGGGGCCCTTAAGGACTAATTCCATTTAACGAGGCTGCAATGCACTTCGGTGCTGAAAAAAACAAGAGAAAAGGAAGGGATTACTGGCCATGCGAAAGAGACTGTTTGTCGTGCTGTGCTTGTCCCTGCTGGTGTTAGCCAGCTCGGTCCTGGCGTTCGCGGCGGATCCAGGGTTTGTGAACGGACGTTTCACAACCACCCGCAAGATCACCGTGGAAGTCTATGACCGCAGCAACCCCGGCGGCTCCACCCCGGAAGACAACTTCTGGACCGACTTCATCAAGAAAGGCATGCTGGAGAAGTACAATGTGGAAGTAGAGTTCAAGCCGGTACCCCGCTGGACAGAGGTTGAAGTAATCAACAACCTCTTGGCTGCCGGCGATGCCCCCGATGTCTGCGTCACCTACAGCTATCCCACCATCCAGACCTATGCCAACATGGGCGGCGTCCTGGATCTGGCGCCCTATCTGGAAGAGTACAGGGAATACCTGCCCAACCTGTTCGACCTCCTGGGTGAAACCAACATTTACTGGAACCAGGATCCCAACACCGGCACCGTCTGGGCCATTGAAGCCCTGCTCTTCCAGAACAAGAAGATCAACACCTTTGTCCGGGAAGACTGGCTGAAGAAGCTCGGCCTGGAAGAACCCAGGACCATGGAAGAGTTTGAAAACATGCTGCGCGCCTTCCGCGACAACGCCGAGCTACTCCTGGGACCCGATGCTGACAAGATGATTCCCTTCTCCCTCAGCTTCGACGTGGGCTGGAGAGCAGACCATGTGATCATGTCCTATGTGCCCAACGACATGTCCGATCGGGATATGTGGGTCTACGGCTTTGATGATCGCCATCTCTTGTGGCCCAACTACAAAGAAGGCGTGCGCAAGCTCAACCAGTGGTACAATGAAGGCTTGATCTGGAAAGACTTCCCGCTCTACGGCGCTGGCGACCGCACCGAAGACAACCTGATCAAAGCCGGTTATGTCGGGTCCTTCATCCACAACTGGGACTATCCCTATCGTGATGGCCAGGAAGGCATCCACGCCCAGCTGAGAAACATGGTGGGCGAAGATGCGGCCTTCATCGCTGTGGAGTGCTTCCCCAACGATGCCGGCATCTACCGCAAGTACCTCAGCGCTCCCGTGGACAGGAAGGTCTTCTTCCCCGCCACCAACAAGGAACCGCTGGCTTCCCTGCTCTATCTCGACTTCATCTCCAGCCTGGAAGTCCGCCGCTTCCTGCAGATTGGTGAAGAGGGCGTGCACCATATCGTCCACGAAGATGGCGCCGTTGAAATGCTGCCCGTGGTGGGCGAGAAGATCATGAACTCGCCGGCGAACATTGACTACACCATCACCATCAACGGCCTTGACCTGGGTGATCCCGTCCTCACCGCCCGGTCCATTGCTCTCAACTATGCCGGCGTGGAAGCCAAGTACATTGAACGGGCTTACCAGATCACCAGCAACGAAGCCCGCTACGGCATCAACGTCCAGGTTGGCGAGATCAAAGCTCAAGAGGGTATGGACACGGCTCTGGCGGAGAAACGGAACAACCTCTTGGCCCAGGCCATCGTAGCTAAACCCGAAGACTTCGATACAGTCTGGGATCGCGGTTTCAATGACTACCTCCGCTCCGGCGGCCAGGCCATCATTGATGAACGGGCCCAGAAGTACGATGCCATGTATGGCAACTAAAGCAGAATAGGCAAACTAAAGGGGCTGCACTTGATTTTGGTGCAGCCCCTTCTTTTTTGGTGCTGGTTACAGACTGGCCCTAAACGGCGAGGCAGGCAGGCCTTGGGCATTGTACAGGTTGGCTCCTTCGGGATTGTCGCGCCAGGCGTAGCGCACACCGCAGGGTTCAGGCACGGCAGTGCTCCACACCTTCACCGTCTCCCCATCAATCTGGGCCTGGGCCGGATGGAACACTCCGTCTGCGCCGCAGATCTCGAACCAGCGCAGTTCTCCGTCTTTGGCCACCAAGCCTCCCTCCGTGCCGGTAAAGTAGACCCGCAGGGCACCGTTATCCCGCTCCAGGCGTTCATAGAGGGGTCCCTGGAAAGGAACGGGCTCTCCAAAGATCATGTTGCGAGCGGCCCGGTGCAGCCGCAAGGCAATGTCCTTTTTGTTCTGGGGATGCAGATCGTTGGCTTCTCCCACATCAATGGTCACCGCCATGGCTGTGTTGGGAACAGTGAGTGTCTGCAGCTGGGCTTCCCTAACGAGAGCCCACCGCTCCGGATCATCATCTTCATAGGCAGACGTATCATAATTGGTCAGCTGCACGAAGAAGAAGGGCAGGTTGGGGTTTCCAAAGTGCTGGCGCCATTCTTCGATGAGCAGAGCAAAGCGCTGGTGGTAATGCTCTGGGTTGTGGGAGTTAGACTCGCCCTGGTACCACAGCACCCCGCGTACGGCACAGCCCCGCAAAGGAGCGATCATGGCGTTGAACATGCCGCTGGGTTTCTGATGCGGGCGCGTCATGTAGGGCAGAGCCTCCGCGGAGCAGCCGATCTTGTACTTCCACTCCCCAGCAAGGTCAATGCACTTGTCGCCTATCTCCAAAACGTAACGCTTGCCAGGCACCAAGCCCCCTGTCTTCCTGACCACAACCACGCGCACGGCAATGGTGTTAGTCCCCGGCCGCAGTACTCCCGCGGGCACGCGGTATTTGCGGGGCGGATATTTATAGCCTGTATTGCCCACAAGAATACCGTTGATGTAGGTGTCGTCGGCATCAAAGACGGCCCCTAGGCGCAGCAGAGCAGCGCGTCCGGCAAGCTCTGCGTCCAATTCCACCTCCCTGCGCAGCCAGACCACCCCGTGACAGTGCTCCAGTTCTGTACCTTTCCAGATCTGGGGCAGAGTGATCTTGGACCACTGGGAGTCATCCAGCTCGCAGCTGTACCAGGGAACTTCGCCCTGGCACCCTGGATCCCGGGCAGCCAGCTCCCGCAGCCACTGCTCGGCCTGTTCTTGTTCAGTCTGCAGAATACTCTCCATGTAACCAGGCTCTTTTAAGCGTGCCACTATGTCCTCAAAACCGCCCAGGGACTGGATGGTCTCTTCGCTGAGCCAGGCCTCCACGTGGCTGCCGCCCACAGCGGTGAGCACCAGGCCTACGGGCACTCTGTACCTGGCGTAATGGGCTTGGGCGAAGAAATAGCCGAGGGCGCTGAACTCCAGAACTGTCTGGGGATTGACCTCCTGCCAAGTACCTCCGGGCAGGTCACGCTGCGGCCCTTGGAAGTTGTACGTGATGGGTACCCGAAATTGGCGGATCCAAGGATTTTCCACGGCCCGCACTTCTTCTCCGTACAGATCCAAGGTGCGGGCAATGGGCATCTCCATGTTGGACTGACCGCCCAAAAGGAACACATCACCGATGAGGATATCACGAATGACAAGCTTCCCGCTGGCCCCCTCGATCACAAGCTCAAAGGGCCCCCCCGCCTCTTGGGGCGGCAGTTCCAGCGTCCACGCGCCTTCAGCGTCGCTTTGACAGAAGTAGGCAGCACCTCTGAACCTCGCTTCTAGACGCTCGTTGGGACGGGCCTTGCCCCAGATGCGCAGGGGTACTTCGCGCTGCAGCACCATGCCGTCGGAAAAGATGGGTGCCGCTTGCAGACTAAACTCCTCTTTGACCAATGCAACTCACCTTTCTTCGCCATGTTTGTCCCGGAGACAGAACGCCACCGGTTTCCTGGTGAAGAATTCCTCTCCCTTGAGGCTATTTCCTGCAGTAAAAAACCGCCCTGTTCCTGGGCGGCTTGCTCCTCACTCCTCCTGCCTCTGCTGGAAGGCATATTCATCGCGGATTTCTTCCCGTTTGGCCTCTATAGCCTGCTCACGGCGGCGGTTTTTGGCTCGGATGGCCTCCTTCTGCTCTTCCGGCAGGTTCATCTGCAGAGTCTTGTGGGCTTCTTCCAGGTTTTCAATGGTGTTCACCACCTGCTCCCGGAGCTTCTCCACATTGTCACTGCGGTCGTCAGGTTTGGGCCCCTGTCGTTTGGTCATGCTATCTCCTCTCTCCTTTTTGCTCCCTTCTAGCATGGCCTCGGCTCTCGATTTTTATCCGCTGTTCAGCTTGACAAAAGACCCCAAGACGCCTACGCTTTCACTATACGGTGCTCGCCAAAAAGAGCGCCCCAGATGCGAACTGATCTACTGCTGACATGTTCGCTTAGGAGTTGAGGTTGATGCATAGAAGAAAACTTGCCAGCGGCCTGCTTGTGGCAGTCCTGCTGCTGAGCTTGGCCTCCCCTGGCCTAGCCGCCGAGCAGACCAGGCCCACGGTCGCCCTGGTCCTGGGCGGAGGCGCCGCGCGGGGCTTCACCCACATAGGGCTGATCAAGGCCTTGGAAGAACACGGTATTCCCATCGACATGATCGTAGGCACCAGTATGGGCAGCATCGTGGCTGGGCTCTACGCCGCCGGTTATTCCGTAAGCAACATGGAAGAGGTGGCTGTTCATCTGGATACCTCCAAGCTGTTTGACATCCCCTTCCCGCCCACCGGCGGCGTGGTCGACAGCACAGGCATTCAGCAGTTCCTGGATGTGCTCCTAGATGGGAAGACCTACGCGGAACTGCCCATCCCCTTCAAGTCGGTTGTAGTCAACCTGGGCACCGGCCGAGAACTGGCCTTGAGCGAAGGCAAGGTGAGTGTGGGAATCCAGGCCAGCATGTCCATTCCCGGTGTGTTTCCCCCGGTGCAGATCGGCGAGAACTACTACGTGGACGGAGGCCTGAAAAACCAAGTACCGGCCAACGTGGCCGCGGACATGGGAGCAGATGTGATCATCGCGGTATCCCTGGAACCGGACTACGTGAACCCAGACTACAACAGGATAATGAACAACCTGCGCATGTCCTTAACCGCGATGATGGAAGGATACACCGAGATCAACACGGCCATGGCCGACGTACTTATCGTGCCCGAGGTGGGGTTGGATTCCTCGTGGGAGTTCCAAAAAGCCGCCTATTTCATCCAACAAGGCTACCAGGCCGGCCTCAAGTACATGGAACAGATTAAGGCCGTGATCCTGGCCAAGGATCCCACCTTCCAGTTCCACCCCTATCGCCAGCCGGGCTTAAGTGCTGGTGAACTGAAGGCCATCGTGCAGAAGGCGGAGCGGCGCGTAGCTAACCTGCCCAAACGCTTCACCTTTAAGCCGGAACTCCAGTTCGACAGCGACTACAACTTCCCCAAAATCGGCTTCAAGTTCACCCACGGCCCCCTTTCCTGGTTTGGCATTGGTTACCGCTACGGTTTTGACCCGGACAACGGAGGCCACGAGCTGTTTGTGGACTGGGGACGGGCCCAGTGGGGTTCCGTGGACCTTTTCCTGCGCAAAAGTGAAAACCGAGAACGGCCCACTTTCGGCGTATCGGTCACCGGTCCAAGATTTGACAAGCTGATGCTGGAAGCAACCTGGGTCTCCCAGGGTGAACGGGCCTGGCAGGTAGCGGCCACCAACAGCAAACTGGTTGATTATTCCCGGGCTGTGGCAGGGCTTTCCCTCAAGGTGAGCGGCCTGCGGCGTGAAGAAGACCAACCCATTGAAGAGACGCTCCGCCTGGCCTTGGCTCCGCAGGTGCAGGTCTACCCCTGGGGCGATGAGCACTTCCCGGTGGGCTTTGCCCTGGTGCGTCCCTACCTGTTGGGCGGTGTAACGGTGGAAACCCCCGTTACGGAGCTGAACGTACAGCCCAGCCTGCGGGTGGGCATCGGCAGCGAACTGCACTTTTTCGGCCTCTACCCCACGGACATCTCCTTAGGGGTGGAGCTGGACAGCAGCGCCAAAGCTACAGTGCACTTTGGCATCACCGGGCTTAAGTTCTGAAAAGCACGGGCCTCAGTTGGCCCGTGCTTTTTGCACTGCTTGCACGTATTGGCCGGCCAGCTCAGTGAGGGCTGGCCAGTCTTTTTTGGCCACAATGTCCTTGCTCACCAGGGCAGAACCAACGCCCACAAACACTGCTCCGGCCTTGAGGAAATCCCCCAGGTTGTCCAGGTTTACTCCGCCGGTGGGGGTGAGTTTCACCTGAGGCAGCGGGCCGCGCACATCTCGGAAGAACTCCGGCCCCAGTTTGGTGGCGGGGAAAACCTTAACAACATCGGCCCCGGCTTCCCAGGCTGTGAGTATTTCCGTGGGCGTGAACGCGCCAGGAATCACGATCTTGCCGTAGCGCTTGCACATGGCGATGAGTTCTTTGTTGAGAACCGGGGAGACGATGAAATCGGCCCCCGCCAGCATAGCCACCCGGGCCGTCTCGGGGTCTAATACCGAGCCGGCGCCGATGACCGCCTTACCTTTCAGCACCTGCGCAGCCCTGTAGATGGCTTCAGTGGCACCGGGGGAAGTCATGGTAATCTCCACCGCGATCACCCCGCCGGCCACCAAGGCTTCACAGATGGAGACCAGCTCATCTCCGCTCTGGGTGCGGATTACCGCCACGATTCCGCACTCTTCGATCCGCTTCAACTGCTCCTCCTTGGTCATGTGCAAAACCTCCCGTACTATGGCTTACAACACTCCGCTGTCTTCCTTAGGTTTTTCTCCACTGCTACCCGGCAAATCCTGCCCTGGCGGCAGCAGGTGGCATTTTTTCCCGAGAATGGGAAAGCCGGAAGTGGCGGCTTCTTCCGGCTTTCCTGAACACTTGCGGCTAGAACTGATACTTAAAGGCCAGCCTAGCCTGGGTGGGAATATGCTTGAAACCTCCCTTGTCTCCGAAGGGCTGCAGCAGGCTCAGCTCCAGCTGGACGCCCTGCGCCAAGCGGTGGGTATAGGATGGGCGGATAATACCCGCCTCTTCTTTGGTCCCATACAGGACTACCAAGGCGGCGCTGCTGTCGGGGTTGAAGTCATAGGACAAGCGCCCGTACAAGTAGTGGGCCCCCTCAATATCGCCCGCCTGCGGCGGTGCATCGGGCAGCAGTTTGGGTGCTGTATACGGGGCCAACAGCGCTCCCTGGCCTCTGTACACGTATTGGGCCTGCACCAAGAGCCCGTTGCCCACGTTAATGGTATAGTCTCCGCCCACAACGGCCTGGAAGTACTTTTCGTTTATGGACATGGGGATGCGGAGTTCCAGAGGATTGTCAGACTCGGCAAACGGCTGCGGGCCTCCGTAGGCCGCCTCAGCCCAGAACCCGGCCTGCCCCAACGTACCGGCCAGAGCTAGTCCGAAGAGGTGCTGGCGGCGGTATGTGCCTTCAATCTTCGGGTTCGGCTGAGCGGTCAGATCCAATACCATCTCTAAGCCGGGCAGAGGTTCGTAGCCCCAGAAGTAGCTGGCCTGCAGGTCAAAGCCGGCGAGTTGGGTCTCCAATCGGAGAGCCACTTCGGGATTGCCCAAACCGGGCTTTTTGGTGTCTTTGATGGCCTGCAGCACCAGGGCTCCTTGAGGATCTGCTCCCAGCAGCATCTGCTCCATGAGCTCGTCGATTTCCTGGGGGGCAAACACGGGGATGAGCACCCCCGTGGCCGACCACGCAGGCGCGTAATACTCCACCCTGCCGGCCCACACCGGGTCGCCGCTGAGTTCACCGCTGAACAGAGAACTGCTGCTCAAGCGGGCAAAGTAATTGGTGGGGTTAAAGCCATCGGCGGTGCCCCAGCTGATCAGCTGGCGGCCAATTTGGTAGTCGAAGTCGCCGGAGTAGCCTTTCAGCCACACTTGGTCCACCGCGATGCTTGCATCCTTGAGCTTCCAGTCCAGCCAGCCCTTGGTGGAGAAATGCAGTTTGCCCAGCTTATCCAGCTCATCTTCCACCGCGACCCTAAAGCCGGTGCGGAAGGATGTGAGCTCTCCTGTTTTTTCATCACGGTCCCAGTCATAGCTGATACTGCCGTACAGCTCCCCCGTTGGCGTCACCGCCCAGGCCGGCAGAGCGCAGAACAGGACAAGGATGGCTGTCAAAATGTACACGCGTTTCACAGTAGTCACCCTCCTCTATGGCTCTCCATGCTAACGGCGCAGATTACGCAGGGTAAAGATCTCGGCATCCACTTCTTCCTGGCTCACCGCTGCCAGTTCCAAGATAGTGCGCGTGCCTTGGGCGTTGTTAGCCATGATCACATGATGCGGTATGAGCTCACCGGCAACAGGTTTAAAATCGCTCAAAGTAAGGGTTTTGCTCAGCGCATCACCGGAAGTGTAGAACTCAATCTTCACCGGTACCATCTGTTCCTTCCAAACCCACATGCGCACCTTGTGGTAGGGAGCCTCGGAGCCCTTCGCGGTCAGTTCCAGCACGTAGCAGTCTACTCCCTGTTCCGCCTGGTCCTGGAGGCGCTGCACCGCATAGTTATCTTCGTAGTCGAAGTTGCCGCCGATCTCATCATAGGTGAAGTCTGTACCCATGAACGAATCGCCGGTCATGTGCGCTGCAATCCTCCGTTCCCTGCCCAAGGCGGGCATGTAGAGCCACATCTGGCTTTCGCCATCCTTGGGGTTCAGGGAGAGGAACTTGGTCCCCCGCACATCGGCGGGAGCTAAGTACTCCAAGAACTGGGCATCTCCCTCATCATCCATTTTCACATAAACCCGCAGGGAGTAGCTGCGCTGCGCACCCTTCGCGTTTTCAGTGATCATAGTCAGTTCGGCACTGCCAGAACCACTTAAGATGGTGCGGAAGCTCAGCTCATCTAGAATTTCCTGGCCGGTCGGGCTCTGGGCGCAGACTGTTGAGCTTACGGCCAGCAGAAGCGTCAGAGCAAGCAAGAACACCCTTTTCATCTCTTTACCCCTTTCTGAGTTGCCTTTGCGCAGAATAGTTCAATAAGAGCGGAATCACCAAAAGCGCCGCTAGGGAGCTGACGATCATGGCTGCGGAAATGAGCAGCCCGAACACCGCGATGGCGCGGAAGTGGGAGAACACCAAGACCAAGAACCCCACAACCAGTGCCAAGGCATTGTAGATGATCGCCCGGCCTGCTGATCTGCTGGTCAGGCGCAGCGCGACGGCACTGTCCTGTCCGCGTTCCAACTCCCAGCGATAGCGGCTGATATAGTGAACGGCATAATCCACACCGATGCCGATGGCCACACTGGAGATCATGCTGGTCACCGCATCGAGGGGCAGGCCCGCAAAACCCATGATCCCAAAGTTGACCACAACGGTGAAGATCAGGGGGATCATGCTGAACAGCCCCAAGGACACAGACCTCATGAGGAGGCTCACGATCACGCCAACCATGATACTGGAGCTTATCAGGCTGGAGACCTGAGTCTGCACATAGCGGTTCATCAGGCGCTGCATCACTTTCGGCGTACCGGAGAGATGCGCCTTCAGCTTGGAACTGCCATTGTAGCGGGTGGCCAGGAAGTTTTCCACCTCACCGATCACATGAGCCATCTGCTCCGCATCCAGCGTCTTCATCTGGGCAGTAACGAGAGCCTTGCTGTAATCATAAGTCACCAGGGAATCGATGCCAGAACCGCCCTGCATAGTAAAGAGGAGCAGCTGCTGCGCTACGGCTTCCCTGCTGTCAGGAATGGTGTAAGCTTGCGGATCACCATCCCACAGCGCCTGGTTGAGCTCTCGGATCACGTCCGCTATAGATGTGGCGTGGTTGATGGTGTCCCAAGAGTCTAGGTATTCCTGGATGGCCACCAGCTCCTGGAGTACCTCAGGGTCTTTGACGCCATCCTCTTCACCTGTATCCAGCACCACTGAAATCTGCATGCTTCCGCCAAATACTTCCTCGATGACCGTTGTGGCCTGGCGCACCGGGCTGGAAGCCCCAAAGTAGTTGACGATGTTGCTCTCCAGCGTAATCAACCCAGCGCCCAGAGCAAACACTACCAACAGAACCACAACCACGGCGGTGAGCTGTTTGGGGCGAGCCACGGCCCAGGTGACAAAAGCCTGGAGGAGGCAGCTGAGCGGCCCCTCCTTTTCTGGCGTATCCTCGGCGAGGCGCACTCGCGGCTCTCTAACCAGAATCAAAAGAGCGGGCACAAGGCTCAAAGACAGAGCCATGGCCAGCATCACGCCGATGGCGGTGAGCACCCCGAATTCGCGGATGGGATGCACAAAAGCGGTGATCAGCGAAGCAAAGCCGGCTGCTGTAGTCAGGGCTGCCATGGCCACAGGGGAGGTAATGGCTGCAAAGGTTTCCTCCAGGGCTTCCCTTTTGGCCAGGCCCCGGGCCAGCCCTTCTTGATACTTGTTCAAAATGTGGATGCTGGAGGCGATGCCGATGGTGACAAGAATCACGGGCATCACCATGGAAATCATGGAAACGGGAATGCCCCGCCAGATCATGAGCCCCACGGTCCAGATCACGCTCATGCCCACTGTGACCAAGGGTATGATGATGCCCAGCACCGAACGCAGAGTAGCGTAGAGCACAGCCCCAATAATCACCACTACGAAGGGCACCAGTTTGACCAGGTCTTCTTTCATGGCTTGTTCAGTGTAGTAGAGGATATAGGCATCGCCCACCACATGGATCTGTTCGGGCCCACGGTATCCTTCCACGATGGCTTCAACTTGCGCCATGAGCTCGTTGCGTTCCGGCCCCATTACCAGACTGTCCAGCTCTAGGAACAAGGCAGCACCCCGTCCGTCCAGAGTAACCAGACGGCCGGCATAGGGGCTGCCGAGAATGTCCGCCTTGAACTGGGCAATGGTCTCAGGGCTCTGGGGCAGTTCTGAGGTCATTGGCGCGATCTCGATGCCGAAAAAGCCGCTTTCCACCTTTTGGGCGTTAAAGGGGCTCTGCACCTCCACCACACCTGGCAGCGCCGCCAACGCCGCTGCTAGATCATGAATCTTGCGCAGAGTAGCTGGGCTGAACACATCCTCGCCCTGCACTGCGATGAGAAACAGGTCCTGGGTGCCGAAGTCTTCGACCACTTCCATCAGTTCCACCAGAACCGGGTCGTCTTCAGGGATCATGGCATCGATACTGGCGTTGAAGGTGATGTGGGGCAGAAGGCTGCCGGAAATAACGGTGATCAGCACCGCAACAGCGATCACCGCCCAAGGATGATCCAAAACTAGCTTGAACCAGCGCTGCAATTAGTTCACCTCTTTCTGAGCCGAAAGACCATGTTCAGTGCTTCGAAGCTGAGATAGGCGGTTTCTTTGGGCTCGAGCAGAATCTGCACGGCAATGCCGAAGATGCCCCCTAAGAACAATCCCGATAAGACTTCTGGCGAATAGGTATAGCCCAGCTCTTCCAACAAATCCCCCGTGAAAACCTCGGTGGCAAATAAGTTGATGATCACCTGGAAAATCTCCCGCACCTGCTCCCGCAGGGGTTCCGAGCGCAGAGCCAGCCCCACCAGATCGTAAAGCACCCTAAAGAGTTCTGGCTCTTTGGTGAGGATCTCCTGGTAGAGCCTGAGGAAGCACTCACCTTTTTCCCAGGGGGTCATGTCAGGCTGCAGCTCCTGCACAAACTCAGAGTAGCGGTCGGCCACCCTGCGCCCTACAGCCAGCAGCAGCCCTTCTTTGTTCTGGAAATGATAGCTGATTTGGCTGAGGGCCACTTGGGCCTCTTCGGCGATCTGGCGCAACGACGTTTGAGCGTAGCCTTCCCGGGCGATCACGTTGTAGGCTGCATCGAGAATTTTTTCCTCCTGCGATTTTTCCAGCACTAGCTCACCCCTTCCTTCGATCGGACGACCGTTCGAAGAAACTAATCATATTATAGCGCTTCTTGGCGCAAAATGCTACGGGTGCCAGAAAAAAGGATCAGCTCCCCGACAGAGCGAAACTAGGGGCAGGAGGTGAGTGTGTGTACGACTTCTTCATCGGCATCCGCCTGCCCAAGAAACTGGAGGAGACCTGTGAACACTACCGGCGGGCCTTTCGTGCTCCCCGCACCCCTGCCCATATTACCGTTATCGCTCCTTTCGCCTGGGAGCAGAGCACGGAAGAACTGCACGAACTGCTGCGCAGGGCAGTGGAGCCTATTTCCCCCTTTCAGGTTCGCGGTACGGGCTTGGGTTCCTTTGGCACCAGGGTCCTGTTTGTGAACGTAACCCTCAGTGATGAGCTGCGCGAACTTCACCGCGCACTCGCAGACAGCCTCAGGCAGGCCGGCGTACAAGTGGAGCGACGGCCCTATCATCCCCACATTACCCTGGCGACTAGGCTGAGCCCGCCCCAATTTGCCCGGTACAAAAAAGAACTGGAAGGCTTCTCCCCCAGTTACGCTTTTCCCTGTGAAGCAATCAGCTTATTTGAGTTCACCGCGGAGAGGAGATGGCTGGAACAGACGGAATTTGCCCTCAGAGGCTGAATCCATAACCTTGTCTTTACATTGATCATCTGATATTATCTCCCTAAAAGGAAAAGGGGTGTTTCTGTGAATACTGCGAAAAAGCTGACTGACAAAGTCACCTGGGTCGGCAAAGTAGATTGGGAACTGCAGACCTTTCACGGCCATGAGTATTCCACCCGCAGGGGTTCTTCGTACAACTCTTACCTCATCCGCGATGAGAAAAATGTGCTGATCGACACGGTCTGGCTCCCTTACGACCGGGAGTTTGTGGAACATCTCCGCTCCGAAATAGATCTGCACGAAATCGACTACATTATCATCCAACACGCGGAAATCGACCACAGCGGCGCCCTGCTGGAGCTGATGAGGGAGATCCCCGATACACCCATTTACTGCACCAAGAATGGGGAGCGCATCCTCAAGGGCCACTTCCACGAGGATTGGAACATCGTCACCGTCAAAACCGGTGATACCCTAGACATTGGCCAGTCCAAACTCGTTTTCGTGGAAGCCCCTATGCTGCACTGGCCCGATACCATGTTCACTTACATGACCGGCGAGAACATCCTTTTCAGCAACGATGCCTTCGGGCAGCACTACGCCACCGAGTCGTTGTACAACGATGCCGCAGATCAGTGTGAACTGTTCGCGGAGGCCATGAAATACTACGCCAACATCCTCACCCCGTTCAGCGCTTTGGTGAAAAAGAAGATCAACGAGGTCCTGGCCATGGATCTGCAGGTTGATCTGATCTGCACCAGCCACGGCGTGATCTGGAGGGACAACCCGGCCCAGATTATCCACAAGTACCTGGAGTGGGCCGACGACTACCAGGAGAACCAGATCACCATCGTCTACGACACCATGTGGAACTCCACCAGGCTCATGGCTGAAGCGATCGCCACAGGCATTCAGGCCGCGGATCCGGAAGTAACCATCAAGGTGCTCAATGCGGCGAAGTACGACAAAAACGACATTGTGACTGAGATTTTTAAGTCAAAAGCAATTTTGGCCGGCTCATCCACCGTGAACAACCGCTACCTGTCCGCCATGGGCGGGCTGCTGGAGATGGTCAAGGGCATGAAGTTCAAAAAGAAAAAAGCCGCAGCTTTCGGCAGCTACGGCTGGAGCGGCGAGGCGGTGAAGCTGCTCACGGAAGATCTCACTACGGCCGGCTTCGAAGTCGTGAATGACGGCTGCAGAGTCCAGTGGGTGCCAGATGAGGCAGCCCTCCAGGCATGCCAGGAGTTCGGGCGCAGCTTCGCGCGCAGCATCTAGACGTTTCCGAACCCAGTGTAGAACCGCAGGCTCAGTGCCTGCGGTTTTTCACATCTGAGGTTCCAATTCAAACCGGGCGGCCAGCGCCCTCAGTTCTTCCACCATCGTCTCTACTGAAGCGGAAACATCCACCACTTCTGCGATGGAACTCTTCTGGCGCTCCGTGGCCGCGGAGATCTCACCGCTGCCCCTGGCCAGTTCTTCCGTGGCCCGGGCCACATCCTCAAAGCTGGCCACCGTCTGGCGGATGGTGGCGGCGATGGAGTTGAAGGCCTGGCGCGTTTCGGCCAAGGCGTGCACACCTCGATTCACTTCCCGGTCGTTGGCGGCACTGGTCTGCACCGCATATTCCGCCTGCTGCATCACCAGGCTCATGGTAGCCCGTACATCGCCTACCAGCGCCTGGGTCTGCTCTGCCAGCTTGCGCACCTCTTGGGCCACTACGGCAAAGCCTCGCCCTTCGTGTCCCGCCCGGGCCGCTTCAATGGCCGCGTTCAAAGCCAGCAGATTGGTCTGCTCGGCAATATCCGCAATGGAATCGAGCATCTCCCCAATGCGGGCGGTTTCCTGCTTCAAGGCTTCGATAGCCTGTACCGCTTCTTTGGCTGTGGTGTTGATGCTGTTCATCACCTGCTCCATCAGGCCGATCTGCCCCATGCCCCGCTCTGTGAGGACCAATGACTCGCCGGCCTCCGCACTCATTTTGGTGGCGTGGGCACTGGACTGCTGAGCTGTAGTGGCAAACTGCACGGCCGTAGACGCCACCTGGGCCAGGGCGGTAGAGTTATCCTCGGCGATGTTGGTTAGTGTCTGCACGTCCCGGGAGATGGCGGCAATGGCTCCATGCACTCCCCGCACCATCTCTTCCAGCGTGGCCAGCATGGCATTGTAGCACTTGGCCATCTGCCCCAGCTCATCCCGGCGGGGCAGGTGCACAGGCTGGCCCAGCTTGCCTTGGGACACCAAGCTGAGCTGCGCGGCCATGAGTTTCACCGGCCGGGAGACACTGCCGGCCATATACGTGGCCACGACAAACACGGCCACCAGAAACAGGCCAAAGGCCAGCAGAGAGAAGTTCCTCAAGGCATTGGCCCGGGCTAAGATAGCATCTAAAGGCAGGCTGATGGCCAGCGTCCAGGAAGAGGCGCCGGGAACGGGCTGGAAAAAGGCTAGGGTTGGCGTACCATCGGGCCCGGTGATCCGAGCACTCCCTCCCTCACCCTGGGCTGCCCTTGCTCCCAGCTCGGCCAGCCCAGCATAGCCTGCCCCATCGCTGCGCACATTTAAGGCCAGCTCCAGATCACTTTGGGGATGGGCGATCACTAGTCCCGACTGGTCCACAAGCCAGCCGTAGCCCTGCTGGCCAACGGAAGAAGCCACGGCCAGTTCCCGCAGGGGGGCAAAGGGTACGGTCAGCCCTAAAAGCCCCACCTTTTCCCCTTTATCGTTGCGCACCTCATGGGCCACTTGGAAGACCACTTCTCCCTCGGGGTTCACAAAGGGTGCGCCCACGGCCGCCTTACGATCTGCCACCATGATGGCCTGGAAGAATTCACTGTCCTCGGCCTGCTCCATGGTCACCCCGTCACCCGCGTAGAGGGTGCCCATGGTGTCCACAAAGAAGACATTATGGAATCCAGCGCGCAAGCTGCGCTGGCGTGTCGCGATATCACTGCGCACGAGGCTCTGGTAATGGGTGAAGCGATTGGCGTCCAGAGTCTGCATATCAACCATGTACCCGCCGAAAAACTGCTTAGAGATGACTTCCGCCTCACGGATGTACTCCTGGAGGCGGGTATCAATCTGGACTGCCCTGTTGGAGACAACCTCCCCGATCATCTCCTCAGTCATGGGCAGGATGGTGTTTTGAATCCGGTTGGTGAACACGTAAGCAAAAATCATCAGCAAAATGGCTACTGGGATGGAAAAGGCCAAGACCATTTTGGCTCTGAATGATTTCACTGTCTGTCCCCCTCATGAATTGAGATACCTTTTCTATTCGTCAATATTTTATTAAACCCTATATTTCTTTCAGCCTGCACAGAACTTCTGGGCAAAAAAATTAAGAAAGAACGCGGCATCTTTCTTTTGTTTCAGGTAAATGCTATTAATAACCCTTAGCATCACAGCAGGAAAACTATACCGCGTGCAGAAATGAGTGTTTTAATGGAATTTTACGGAATAACACGGCGGAGGACATTCCATGCGCAGGATAAAGAACGCGGGGCTTTGCTTAGCCGCTATACTGATCATCTCTCTCTCAGCCATACACCCGACAGCAGCTGCCCAGTTCTACCTGAACGAACTGTTGGAAAGTTTTCCGCCCATCCAAGTGATCAAGGAAGGTCCGCTCATGCGCAATCTTGAACTGCACCTGGAAGAACCAGCCCCAGAACCTGAACCTGAACAGGAACCGGAACCTGAACTCACCCCGGCGCCCGCTCCCCTGCCCGCGCGGAAAATCGCGCTCACCTTTGACGACGGCCCCGACCGCATCAACACCCCTAAACTTTTGGACATTCTCCGGGACGAACAGGTCCCGGCCACGTTCTTCGTCCTCGGAGAAAAGGTGGAGCGTTACCCAGAGATGACCCGCCGCATCTTTGAGGAAGGGCATTTGATCGCCAACCACTCCCGCACCCACGTGGATCTGTCTGAGCTCACCAATGAAGACATTCTGGCCTTGGAGCTCGAGCCAACTTCGCAGGCGGTGGAAAGGCTCACCGGGTTTTACCCCACCATCATGCGCCCGCCCTACGGCTCGCTGCGCCAGGATTCAGTAATGTTCCTGCGGGAAAACGGCTGGCAGATTGTGCGCTGGTCCCTGGATACGTTCGACTGGGACAGCACGCGCAACTCA
This sequence comes from Bacillota bacterium, assembly GCA_012521335.1. Taxonomy (GTDB): domain Bacteria; phylum Bacillota; class Limnochordia; order Darwinibacteriales; family Darwinibacteriaceae; genus DTU010. The sequence continues at coordinate 55,775 of JAAYMM010000017.1, forward strand.
CCGGAGGAGATCATTGAACGCATTCAGAAGGGGCATCACCACAAAGCCGTTGTGCTCATGCACTGCAACGGCCCCACAACCATCCAAGCCCTGCCGGAGATCATCGCCATCCTGCGCAGCCTGGGCTATGAGTTCGTCACCGTAAACCAGCTCTAGAAACAGACCCACTGCCTTCTGACCAGAGGGACAGTGGGTGTTTTGCGTTTCCAACAGGGAAGAAGGAGTCAGGATGAAGCCTTGACCTTGACAGCGCTCCCCCGCAGGCTGGGTTACTCTGAGTTCCACACCACACGGAAGTTTAGGGAAATAGCGGGCATGCCCTTTCGGGACTATCTGCGCCGCAGAAGGCTGGCCTTTGCCTTGATCGAAGTGCGGGACAGCAGCAAGAGCATCCTGGAGATTGCGCTGGATCACGGTTTTTCGTCACACGCAGCCTTTACGCGGGCTTTCAAAGAAACCTACGGAGTCACTCCCAGTGAGTACAGGAGGAACCCCAAACCTGTGGTCCTGCGCACCAAAATCAACCCGTTCGACCCCCACTTCTTAGGCTTAGGGGAGATTGGTATGATGGAGTCAAGCGGCGAGATCAAGATCTACTTCGTAACCATCCCTGCGCACAAGTTCCTGCACATCAGGAACTACGAGAGCGACGGCTACTGGGGTTTTTGGGCCAAGCAGGAACAGATTCTAGGTCAGGACTGCGACACCATCTGCGGCTTGCTGGACAGCATCAAAGGCAAGCTGGACGACTCAGGGGTGGCGGATCCCAACAGCGGCAGCGGTCAGTGCATGGAAAACGAGGCTGTGTATAAGAAGCTGGAACAGGCCATGGCTGAGTTCGATTTTGCCGATACCGGCTACTGCTTCGACTATACCACCGGGCGGGCTGCCTACTTCTACCATGATCCCGAACGGTTCTGGAAGTACATCAGGCCCGTGCGGAAAGCATAGGCACCCCCAAAACCGCAACTCCTCTCTGCGCTAGCAAAGCCCCGCGCCGAGAGGAGTTGGCGCGCTGGTTTACTGAGTAGTACACAAGGGGTTTGCGGTTCTGTGGAGAACTCCAGGTTATCTGCAAGTGAAATGGAGGCTTGATTAGTGCTGCACGCTCCGGGAACCCTAACTGTTTTTCTCAATGCTCGCATCCTCACCCTGGATCCCCGCCGGCCCACTGCCGCAGCCATGGCGGTCCAGGACGGCCTTATCCTGGCGGTGGGCACCCAGGAAGAAATGCTCGCGCTGGCAGGCCCAGAAGCAGCCCTGGTAGACCTGCAGGGGCAGGTGGTGCTCCCTGGCTTTCACGACAGCCATATGCACCTGCTCAGCTGGGGTCTGACCATGGACGGAGTGCAGCTTACGGGCGTTCGCTCTATGCGGGAGCTCATTGCAGAGGGCCAAGCCTATATACGTGACAATCCCGGCCGGCAGTGGATCATAGGTAGGGGATTTAGCGATGAGGTTTTCACCCCCCGCCGGCTGCCCACAAGGGAAGATTTGGATCAGATCTCAACCGTGCACCCCATTATCTTCACCAGAGTGTGCGGGCATATCTGCAGCGTGAACTCGCGGGCTCTGGAACTCGCTGGAATCAACGGGGAGACTGCCGATCCTGCCGGCGGCCGCATTGACCGGGATCCAGCCACAGGCCAACCCACGGGAGTACTGCGGGAAAACGCCATGGATCTGGTAACGAGGCTTCTGCCCTCCCCCACGGTGGAAGACTACAAGAGGGCAATCTGCAGGGCCGGCACGGAAGCAGCTGCCCTGGGGCTAACCACAGTGCAGACCAATGACCTCCACGGGGCTTCCGGTCTGCAGGACAGGCTGCAGGCCTACTTGGATCTTGATCAGGCAGGGCAGCTGCCTCTGCGCATCATCCTCCAGGCGTCCACTCCAACCCTGGAAGACCTCCGCGCCTACGCGGAGATCTACCGCAGCTGCCAACCGGGCGCGCAGCTGAAACTCGGCCCCGTCAAGCTCTATGCCGACGGGTCGCTGGGCGGTAGAACCGCGGCCTTAAGCCTGCCTTATGCCGATGCTCCGGAGACCGATGGCGTACTCATCTACCAGCAGGCCGAACTAGACGCCTTGGTGTGCACCGCGGCCGAGTATGATCTCCAGGTTGCGGTCCATGCCATCGGCGATGCGGCCCTCGATCAAGTACTGAACAGCTGCGAGCGGGCCCGGGAACGCCACCCGAACTGGTCTTGGCGCCCCCGGGTGATCCACGCGCAGATCACCAGATACGATCAGCTGGAGCGCATGGCCCGCCTGGGTGTGGTCGCGGATATCCAGCCCATCTTCGTACCCACGGACCTGCACTTTGTAGAGCGGCGGGTAGGCGCCACACTGGCCCAATACGCCTATGCCTGGAAAACCATGCAACGCTTAGGCATCCGCACAGCGGGCGGTTCCGACTGCCCAGTGGAACCCTGCAACCCGCTCGCTGGCCTGCATGCCGCCCTAACCAGGCAGGATGGCACCGGGTATCCCCCGGGAGGCTGGCAGCCCCAGGAGCGTTTGACTATCGAGGAAGCGCTGCAGCTGTTTTCTTCCGGCCCGGCTTATGCCGCGCATGAAGAGCACCTCAAAGGCACCCTCAGCCCCGGCAAGCTGGCGGACTTCGTGGTGCTGCCCGCAGATCCTGCGGCACTAGACCCCTGGGAGCTGCTGGACCTGAAGGTTTCCGCCGCCTATGTGGGCGGCCTGCAGATGAGCCCATAGAAAACGCCCGGCGTGCAGCCGGGCGTCTGCATCAGTGATTTCGCAGCAGCTCTGCACAGCGGGCGACAAACCTCTCCGCCACCTCTTCTGGAGTGGCCCAGGAGGTGACCAGCCGGACCACGGAGTGGTCTGCATCCACCTTCTGCCAGATCAGAAACGCATAGTCTTTCTGAAGCTCAGCAATGAGCCAGTTGGGAAAGACGGGGAAGATCTGGTTGGTGGGGGAATCCAGCAGAAAACGGCACCCCAAAGCCCGCAGGGCTTCCTGGATCTTGGCCGCTAGGCGGTTCGCATGGTCAGCCAGCTGGAAGAAGAGATCATCCCTGAACAGCTCCCGGAACTGCAGGCCTAACAGCCGGCCTTTGGCCAAGAGCGCTCCCTTCTGCTTGATGTGAAAGCGGAAGTCTTCCTTGAGCTGATCGCTGCAGATCACCAAGGCCTCCCCGATGAGGGCCCCGTTTTTGGTGCCGCCGACGTAAAAGGCATCGGTTAGATCAGCCAAATCCGCCAGGGTGAGATCATTTCCCGGTGCAGTGAGGGCGGACCCCAGGCGCGCCCCATCCATGTAGAGCAGCAAGTTGTGCTCCCTGCAGAACCGGCTCAGTGCGCTGAGCTCCTGTTTCGTGTAGATGGACCCCAGCTCTGTGGCGTTGGATATGTAAACCAGCCTGGGTTTGACCATATGCTCGTCCAGGTGGAAGTCCACAACGGCCTGCACATCCTCGGGCCTGAGCTTACCCTCTTTACCGGGGGCGGTGACCACCTTATGGCCCGTTGCTTCGATCGCCCCAGCCTCATGCAACTCGATATGCCCTGTCACTGCAGATACAGCCGCTTCATGGGGGCGCAGAAAGGCAGAGATGGCGATCATGTTCGTTTGGGTGCCGCCGGGGATGAAGTGGATATCCACTTCACTGCGGCCAATTCTTGCTCGGAGCAGATCTGCCGCCTCTTGACAGAAGGGATCCTGACCGTAGCCTGCAGTCTGCTCTAAATTGGTGTCCAGCATGGCCTGGAGGATTCTGGGATGGGCGCCTTCACTGTAGTCATTCATCAAGCTGTACATCTTCCTATCCCCTTCACTGTAGATTGTTTAGTAACAGTAGAACCAGTCCGTCTATCAACCTTGGGCTTTGGCTCCGCGCAGCAGGGATTTGCCCCCGGAGTAAAGCAGCACCGCCACAGCTGCGGAAGTGCCCAGGCGTCCCCCAATCCCCACCAAGATACCCTGGCCTGCGTAGATGATCACAGCACACAAAGCGCTGATGGTCAGGATCTCCTTGTAGCTGCAGCAGCGCTCCAGGCTGCACATGGCGGCATAGGACACGGCCGTGCAGGTGAGGGCAAAGAGACCACCGGAAGCAAACAGCCCGGGGAGCACCAGGCCAGCAGTTAGGGCCAAAAGAGCCGAGACTTCCACAACAGTGAGCTTAGTGTTCCTCCGCAGCCAAAAACCTGCTGCGCCCCACACCAAGGCAAGGAGTATATTGGCCAGCAAAGTCTGCATTAGATCCCTCCCATCACCGAGAGCACCACCAGCACCGCGGCCGCGGCAATGGTGCCCAAACGTCCTCCCACTCCTACCCACAGCTCATCGGAGAGCTCAAACAGAGCCCCTCCCAAGAGCCCCGCGATCAGCAGCGGGCCTAAGGAAGGGAACCGCAGCGCGGAGCTCATGCCTACAAAGGCACCCAAGTACATCACCAGCTGATCCCTGTCCTTGAGCACCTGGGCTCCCAGCAGCCCCACTAGACCGGAAGCCACCACTGCCCCCAGCTCCAGCCGGGTACTCAGCAAAAAGGTGACCAGCGCAGCGGCGCCGCTGATCGCCGCAGAGCGGACCAGCCGGGCCGTAACCCTAAAACCGGGACGATTCACCGCCGCCCAGAGCCCCACAAGCAAAACGGCCAGCACCACCAGCCGGCCCGGGGTTGTGGAAAGCAAACCAAACACATCTAGAGCCGCTGCCAACAGCGGCAGGAGAATCAGGATTTGGTACCGCATCTGTTCTATCCCCCCAGTTTTCTCTAAGAAGAATTGGCTGCAGCACCCGTGTTTACCTCCTGTCCTGACCTGGGACAGTGGGGCAGCGCAGAGCTCACTCGACGAAAACAAGCAGTTGCTATCCGATATTCGTAAGTGATCATCTTAACCTCCAACAACCAGGCCGAGCAGATCCAGGGTCTAATCGTGATATGAAGGCATTTTTGCTCGCAATGCAGGTAACCGTTGACAATTACTGTAAGTTGGACTATGATAATTTTACAACTATCTTTTATCTCATCTCAAGTCAACTGGATGTGGTGAACACACCGAACACCTAGGACTGCACAACGTCAGACCAATATTTCCAGCCGCCCATTC
>JAAYMM010000018.1 GCA_012521335.1 Bacillota bacterium
CTGCTGGTGGGCCTGCTGGTGGTGCCTTTGGCAGGATGCCAGGGTGGGCGCGGCAGTCACCGGCCAGATCCCAACACGCTCTATGTGGGCTCTGTGCAGTCTTCCTTCCCTTCCGCTTATATGCCCTGGCTGTCCAGGGAGGGGATCGCGCCCACCATCGCCGGTATGCTTTACGACTCTTTATTCTCCTACGACGAAGTAACCGACAGCTATCTGCCGGCCATCGGCAAGGAATGGTATTACGTGGATGAAGACGGGGAGCCTATCCTCACCGCGGACGGCTCCATTGACTATGCCCGCCTGGAGGAGATCTACAGCGATCCCAAGTACGACTACCTGGCGGTCAAGGTGGTTATCCACGACAACATCACCTGGAGCGATGGTGTGCCTCTGACTGTGGAGGACATTTACTATTCGTTTGATCTGGCGGCCAACCATGCCCTCTCCAACCATGCGGGCGCGCTGGCTTGGACTAGTGACCTCAAGCACAAGTACACCAATGGGGTATTGGTGCAAAAGGGCATCTTCACCTACGAGCGCGGCGCCCTGGAGCAGGGGTACTACATTGCCCCGGATGAGAAGGATACGGTGATCTACTTCCATGTCAACAAGGTTTTGGGGGCGGTGACACCCCTGTTCACTTCCGTGTTGATCCTGCCGCGGCATATCTGGGAGCCAGTAGTGACCCCGCAGAACCAGCTTAACAGCAGTGCACCCAATGAGGAGCTGCTCTATCGCTACACCCATCCCGTAGGAAGCGGTGCCTGGGTGTTGGATACGGAACAGTCCGGCAGTCAGCAGATTGTCCTGCACCGCAGGAAGGACTATCACCTGACGAAAGACGATGGCAGCCCTCTGTACGCCGTGGACACCATCAAGTTTGTGCTCTACCAAGAGCAGAATGTGGCCATTTACGCACTGCTCAAGGGGCACATCGACGTTCTGGATAGCTCAGTAAGTTCCAACTACCTGCTGCTCTTTGCCAAGGAGAAAGACCTGTTCGTGTGCAATGCTCCTGGCACGTTCACCCAGACGCTGGTCTTCAACCTCAATCCTGTAACCAGCGAGCGCAATCCCATGAGGAATCTTCTGGCAAACGCTGAGTTTCGGAAGGCTATGGCGTTGGCCATTAACCAAGATGAGCTGATAAAGAATGTGCTGGATGGGGCTGGCGTGTGGGCCAGCGCGGGGTTGATGCGGCCTGCTCTGGAGGAATTCTACAATCCCCAAGCGGACAGCCTGTTACCTTCGGACTATGAGCAGAGGCTTGCCCTGGCCAACAGCATTTTGGATCAGATCGCGCCCGACAAAGATGGTGATGGCTACCGACTGCTGAACGGGCAGCGCATCAGCTTCAAAATCCTGGGGACGCCTCGGGAGCAGGATGTGGTTTCTTTCCTGCAGATCCAGTTCCAGAAGATCGGGATCGACGTGCAGTATGCGCCTAAAGGGGCCCAACCCGAATCTACTTACCTGTACACCAGCAAGTTTGACCTGACTTTACAGGGAGTGATCTTCTCCCTGTCCAACGTGGACATTATGTACCCGGCGCACTTTTCCACTTTAGGCCGTACCTCCAACTACGGCCGTTTGGTGAACGAGCAGCTCAATGCGGCCATCGAGGAGATGCGCTACACACTCAATCTCAACAGGAAATACGAGCTCATAAAGCAGATTCAGCCCATGATCGCCCAGGTGTACTACAAAGTGCCTTTGTACACAGCCAACGTCATCTCCGTGGCCCGCACCGATCGCTTTACAGGTTATCAGGTGGTGGAAGGGGCGACTGTGCTGAACTCCGCATCACTCCAAAATCTGCGCCGGGTGGAAGGCAGGTGAAGGCATGAAACTGAGCTATGTAATCAAGCGGGTGTTGTACTCCTTGTTTGTGTTCGCGGTGGTGATCACCCTCAACTTCTTCATCCCCCGCATCGGGGTGGCGGATCCTGCGGAGCGCTACTATCCGCCCCAGGGCAATATGAGTGACATCGAGTATGAAATTGTCAAGCAGCTCACCAGGGAACAGTACGGATTTCATGTGTCCACCTGGCAGCAGTATCTCAACTACCTGAAGGGGTTGGCCCGGGGGGACCTGGGTACTTCTTTCCGCCCCGGATCGCCTAAGGTGATGGATCTGATCACAGAAAGGCTGCCTTGGACCTTGGTCCTTTCCGTGAGCACCATGCTCATCGGCTTAATTGTGGGCGTCTTGTTTGGAGTTGTGGCTGCAGTAAAAAGGGGCCGCTGGCAGGATACCCTGCTTCTCAACGCCTCAACGGTGATGGTGGCCCTGCCGTCGTTTTTCATCGCTTTGATCCTCTCGTTTTATCTCGGTTTTGAATGGGAGATCTTCCCTGCCTACACCGATTCTACCATGGTGTCGGAGTTTGCCTGGACCTGGGAAGGGATCAGCCGGGTGGCGCGCAATGCGGCTCTGCCGGTGATGAGCATGATGGTGGGGAGCATTATCAGTTATGCCCAGGGCACCCGCAATGCGGTGATCGCGGTGACCAATGAAGATTTTGTACTCACAGCCAGGGCCAAAGGCTTGAAGACCAGCACCATCCGCTACAAGCACATCCTCCGCAACTCACTTCTGCCCATTGTCACTTCCTTAGGGATGAGCATCAGCGGCCTCATCGGCGGCCAGGTGGTCATTGAGCAGGTCTTCAACTGGCAGGGAATGGGTACGTTGTTCCTGGAAGCCAACCAGACCAATGACTATCCTTTGATGATGGGGATTATGCTGCTCCTTTCCGGCTTTACCATTTTCGCCATTTTGGTTACAGATCTCATTTACGTGCTCCTCGATCCCAGAGTGACGGTTGGTGATAAGCGATGAAGCGCCTCTGGATGGGTGTAAAAAGACGCATAAAGGGCGCCGGAGAGCTGCTGGCTAAGATTTGGGCCCATAAGCAGGGCAAAGTGGGCCTAATCATGGTTTCCCTCTTGGTACTGGTGGCCATCTTTGCCCCGTACATTGCACCGTACGATCCCTATGATGTATCCCAGCGCACCACCAAAGGCCTGCCCCCAAGCAGAGAGCACCTTTTGGGGACGACCATCAACACCGGTCAGGACATCTTCAGCATGCTGGTTTACGGCACGCGGGTGTCCCTGCTCGTGGGCGTAACGTCGGGAGTGTGCATAGCCTTTGTAGGCTCCCTGCTGGGGGTGGCCGCAGGTTACCTGGGTGGCGCTGTTGATAACCTGATCATGCGCATCGTCGATATTATGCTGGTTATCCCCACATTGCCCTTGGTGATCGTGCTCACCAATGTTTTGGGCCGGGATTTCTGGATCATCATCCTCATTTTTGTAGCTCTAGGCTGGACCGGTTTGGCCCGCACCATCCGTTCGCTGGTTTTGGTGCTCAAGAACACCAACTACGTGAAAGCAGCGGAACTGGCGGGAGCCAGCCGCTGGCAGATCATGACCCGGCATATTCTCCCGGGCACCAGCCACCTGGTGATTATGAGTACCGCCCTGAGCAGTGCCGGTATCATGGTCGCCGAAGCGGGCTTAAGCTTCTTGGGGCTGGGCGATCCCACCGCCATCAGCTGGGGCAAAATGCTGGCTGAAGCCCAATCCGGCGGTGCCCTGCTCTTTGGGGCCTGGTGGTGGATTTTGGCTCCTGGTTTGGGAATCTTCCTGGCGGTGTTTGGTTTTATGCGCTTGGGTTTGGTCTTGGAGGAGATCGCCAACCCGCGCATGAAGCGTACCAGCAGCGTGTATAAGCTCTTTAGGAGCCTAGATTCGAGCTACATAGAAGAAGTCTTCAGATCTATGGACGACTACACAAAGATAGGTGTCCCGGAGGCTACCTATGGGGGAGGGCAGAGTCATGGAACAGGTTTTGAAGCTTAGGAACCTCAAGGTTGTCTTCCCCACGGACTACGGCTTGATTCGGGCGGTGGAAGGGGTAGATCTGGACATCTACCATCGAGAGTGTGTAGCTTTAGTAGGTGAATCGGGCAGCGGGAAGAGTGTAACCAGCCAGGCTGTGATGCGCCTTCTGGATTCGCCCCCGGCGCTGATCCGCGTGGACACCTTGGAGTTCGCCGGCCAGGATCTCACCCAACTGACAGAGCAGCAGATGCAGGAGATTCGGGGCAAGGAGATGGCCATGATCTTCCAGGATGCCATGACCTCTCTCAATCCCGTGATGACAGTTGGCAAGCAGATCGATGAGGTGTACCGGCGCCACTATGGCGACTCCAAGCAGGCAGCGAGGGAAAAGACAGTCAAGAACCTGGAGCTCATCGGTATCCCTGAGCCTAAGGAGCGGGCCAATGCCTTTCCCCACCAGCTGAGCGGCGGCATGCGCCAGCGGGTCCTGCTGGCCATGGCCTTTGCCTGCATGCCCAAACTGATCATTGCGGATGAGCCGACCACCGCTTTGGATGTGACCATCCAGGCCCAAGTGCTCAAGACCCTCAGGGGGATGCAGCGGGGCTGCGGCACATCGCTGCTCCTGGTCACCCATGATCTCAGCGTTGTGGCGAGCACTGCCGACCGGGTGTATGTGATGTATGCCGGAAAGATTGTGGAAAAGGCACCGGTGAAGGATCTCTTTACTGCTCCCCATCATCCCTACACCGTGGGCCTCATGGCCGCGGTGCCCAGGCTTTCCGATGAGAAGAAGAAGTTCACGCAGATTCCAGGAACCGTGCCTTCGCCCATCGACAAACCCAGCGGCTGTTACTTCCATCCCAGGTGCACTTACGCCACAGAACGCTGCCGCCGGGAGATGCCCAGACTTACGCCCATGGGGCCAGATCGGGAAGTGCGGTGCTTCCATCCGCTTTCGGTAGGGAGGAACGGCCATGACTGAGCTGATGACTTTGCAGAACGTATCCGTGCATTTCCCCGTCCGGGGTGCCCTGCCTTTCCTGAAAAAGGGGGAAATCCAGGCCGTGAGCAACGTTTCCCTCAGTATCCACCGCGGGGAGATCTTCGGCATAGTCGGGGAATCGGGCTGCGGTAAGACCACCTTGGCCAGCACCATGGTGGGTATGATCAAGCCCACCGCGGGCCAGGTACTCTTTGAAGGGGTGGATCTGAACAGCCTGCCCCGGGACGAGTTCAAAAAGACCCGGCGGCGCATGCAGATGATCTTCCAGGATCCCTTCTCTTCGCTCAACCCCCGTTTCAACGTGTACCAGATCGTCTCCGAGCCCATGTTCATCCGGGGAGAAGACGATGAGGAGACCATGAAAGCACGGGTCGCGGAACTTTTGGAGATGGTGGGCCTGTCAGCGGGGGACATGTACCGCTACCCTTCTGACTTTTCCGGTGGCCAGCGCCAGCGCATTGGTATCGCCAGGGCCATTAGTTTGAACCCCAGCTTCTTAGTGTGTGATGAGCCCGTTTCGGCCTTGGATGTGAGTATTCATGCCCAGATTCTCAACCTCTTGCTGGAACTGCAGGAGAAGCTGAACCTAACGTATGTCTTCATCTCCCACAACCTGGCCGATGTGAAGAAGCTGTGTGACCGCCTGGCCGTGATGTATCTGGGGAAGATCATGGAGTCGGGGGATAGCGACAAGATCTTTGCTCAGCCTCTGCATCCCTACACCCAGGCGCTGATGGCGGCGGTGTTGGACATCAACTTCAGTGAGCAGAAAGAGACCGAGATTCTGCCGGGCGATACGCCCAGCCCCATCAACCCTCCGCCCGGGTGCCGCTTCTGGCAGCGCTGCCCGAAAGCCATGCGGGGCTGCAAGGCAATTCCACCTGAGTACGTGGAGGTGGAGCAGGACCACTTCGTCGCCTGCCGCCTGGTAAACGGTTTTCCAGACCAGGACATGCCAGAGGGCTATGACCAGCCCCTTGTACGCTTGAAGACGGTACGGGGCAGGTAACCGGTGTGGGCATTCGAAAGCGCCGATCGCTGCTGCCGTGGCAGTGGACGGGACAGCAAGCATTGATGCTTAGGCGCCTATAGCGCCATCTTTCCTTAAGAGCATAGGTCCAATTCTGGACTTAAAGGGAGCCTCCCAGTTTGGTGACAACTGGGGGGCTTTCTTTTTCTGAGCCCCAGCATTTTTGAATGAGAGGCAAGATTTGGGAAATACTACGGTTCAGGAGGTGCGCTTATGAACAAGGTGAGAGCTGCCCTATTGGCCCTCTGCCTCGTCCTGGCTTTTCCGGGAGCGGTGTGGGCCTTGGACTCAGCTGATGTGCCAGTGACCGTGAAGATCCCGCAGATGATCATTCTGGAGCTGGATGCCACCGAGCTGGTCTTTGAGGAAGCGGACTTCGATTACGTCCTCGGCCCGGCTCAGCTCGTTAAGGTGGGCGTGGTTGCCACCAAGGAACAGGCCGTGACTGCCACGGTATCGGGGAACGTACCCTACACACTCTCTATCGCGGCCCTGGAAGAGTACCTTATCGGAGCATACGGCGGGCTGATTCATATCTCGCAGCTGAAGTGGCGACTCACGGACAGCGACAACCCTGAGCATTGGGAGCCCCTCACTCTGGACAGGGTGCCGGTAAAGAGCGGGCCGCCGGGCACCATGGAGGTGAGATTTGACTTCCAGTTAACCGCCCTATGGGAAAACCCAGCTCAAATGTACACGGGGAACATACTGCTGACTGTGATCCCTGAAGAAAGCGAAGAGATGTCACAGGGAAGCAAGTGGTAAAGCACTCTCAAAGGAGGGAAAGGTGTGAAGAAGAAAGGCTGTGCCTTTGTGCTTCTTGTTGTTATGCTGGTGAGCCTGGGAGCCGCAGCGGAAGAAGCGCAGCCCTTGGTGAACCTGTTTTTGTTTGAAACTAACATTCGGGACGCCTTAAGCGAGATCAGTATGCAGACCGGGGTGAATATTATCCCCGATAGTACGGTGAGCGGTCTGGTTACGGTGGACCTGCAGGATGTACCTCTGGAGCGGGCCCTGCGCATGATCCTCATCGGCGGAGGCTACGCTTTCAGAAAGATTGACGACTTCTACCTGGTCGGACTGCCCGATCCCCGCAGCACTACGTTTGGAGAGTTGACAGAAACCCAGATCGTGTTGCTCGAGCATGTGAGCGCGGGTCATGTGCTGTCGGCACTGCCCTCGTTTTTGACCAGCTATGTGAAGGGCGACAAAGACGGACGCCTGTTGACGATCACGGCTCCTCCAGCCGAACTGGATAGAATCCTCGAACTTATCGATACCCTTGATGCGCCGCCTCAACAGGTGGAGATCCAGGTGATCGTCACAGAGGTTTCTACCAAAGCGCTGAAGGAATTGGGGTTTAACCTCTTTGAGTTTTCCTTCGGAGCGGGCACAGATTGGAACGACAACTGGACAGCCAAGATCGGCCTTGGCGGTACAGCCCTGTCCCTGGAAACCACTCTCTTGGGAAACCTGCTGATGAATCTCAAGGCTCTGGAGGAAGACCAGGAAGCTGTGATCCATGCTGACCCCAGAGTGCTGGTGAGCGATGGCCAATCCGCCCATCTCTTCGTGGGCGACCGCCAGATCTTGCTGCTGACTGACGCCAATGACAAGACCACGCGGGTGGAACGGGTGGAAGTGGGGATGGATCTGAAGGTGACTCCCCGCATCCTGGGCGAGGAGATTCTCTTGTCCATCTCTCCGGAGATGAGCCACTTCGTCAACGAATCCAAGAGCAGCTTGACGGTGAAGCAGAGTTTAGTCTCCACAACAGTGCGTTTGAAAAACGGGCAGACAGCCGTTTTGGCTGGGATGACGCTGCAAGAGTCAGGTGACCAAACCAAGAAGGTCCCTATCCTAGGCGACATTCCCCTCATCCGCTGGCTGTTCCGGAGCGATACCACGCGGGCGGCAGATAAGGAGCTTCTGGTTTTCGTCACGCCAGTGATTATGTAATGGGGGGATGGTCATGAGACTGCACAGGGGTAAGGGCAGTGTGCGTGCACTGCTCTTCTGCCTAGTGTTTGTGTTGATCGCCTCTCCTCCGATCACGGCGTACGAAGCGTGGAGTGTGGATATGGCTCAGATGCTGATGGCTGAAGACTGGGATTTGGGTCAGGAGCAGGAAACCGCCGTGGTGGGTTACCTGATCCACCTGGTGGAAATAGAGCGCGGTGTGGCCCAGGCCCTGAGTTTCCAGATGGACTTGGCCAGCGCCGAAACCCCGGGACTATGGTTGGTTGCTGGTGAGGGGTTGGATCTCACGGTCAAGGGAGGCAGCCCCTTAACCTGGTCTGCCCAATCCCAGGTCTATGTGGGCCGAAACCAGCAGGCCTTAAGTTACGATTCGTGGCTGCTCACCGTGGATGGCCAGCCCTTGCGTGTGGATGTATCCAAAACCAAGGTGCCTGCGGATCCCCATGCACCCAAACAAGAGCAGTTGGAGATCACCATCTTCCCCAAGAAGGTGCTGGGTGAGCGCATTGAGTCGGAGATCCACATCGCCTATCAGACCTTTCAGGGGACCGTGGCGCAAGTGGCAACGACCCACTGGGTGGGCCCCGAGGCGGACCAACCTGTAGCTGTAGTTTCCCGCCAGGTAAACCGCGGTAAGACGCAGGAGTATCAGTATTTCGCGGTCTATGTGGCGGGCATGCTCATTCCCCATGAACTCATCCCCGAACACGCCCAGTTCTTGTCTATGGGTTCCATCGCCGGTCTTGAGCGGTTTATGGAAACGGCCGTTCCTGAGCAGCGCTGGGTGGAACTGGGAGTGAGCCTGAGCCGGGGGCAAGAAGAGTGGGGTTGGCGGCTGGATGGTTCATTTCCGCTAGGAGACAAGCATAGGATCTATGGACAGGTTAAGTCTCTCCCACAGCCCGCCTATCTCATGGGTGCGGAAGGTTCTCTGAACCCTGAGCTTCACTTTGTGGTTGAAGCGGCTAGCGGCAGGGGAGAAGGGCCGTTCCTGCGTTTCGGCATTCGCGACGAGGTCCGTCTAAGTGAAAACCTGCGCCTTTCGGCAGCCCTCCTGCCCCTAACATTCAGCTTCGAGAGTTGGAAACCGGATCTCACGCTCGATTGGAGAATCAGGGCGGAGTTCGTTGAAGAGAAGTACGAGCTGTGGTACCAGCTGGACCATGAACGGGACGAGTTCAGACACAGTGCAGGAGCAACGATTTTTCCAACTCAGAAGGTGGGGGCCAAAGTATCGTGGACCTGGGATGGCGAAAGCGGCAGCGTGTTCTTGGTGGGGCTTGAGGTCAGGTTTTAGAGGGGAGGGATGGCCGTGAAGAAAAGGAACTTTGGGGCATTTGTGTTGCTCTTGATTGCAGTAGTCCTGGGCGAAGCAGCTCAGTCTCAGGATGTCTACAGGGTTGATGGTGGACCTTTGAGGTGGGTGCTGGAAGGCCAACCAAGTCCTTCCAACTTGGCTCAGTATGTGGAGTTCAGGTTGATTAGGGAAGGTGCCGAACCAGTTGACCTGAACTTCAGCCTGTCAGCACTCGTGGATGATCTGCACAACGAGTTTCCCAGGGAATTACTCGCGTTGCGCACTCCATACGACTCTGAGGAGCAGCGGTGGGACCTTATTCCTACCGAGAAATGTCTGCTGGCCGCGGCTGATGAGTTCGCCGATCTTCAGCTGGGCGTGTATTACACCGAAACTGTTGCGGCAGGCACGTACACTGGTTCGTTGCGTTCCGATGCCGGTGGGGAGATTCCTTTAGAGATAGTGGTCAAACCATTTACGGCGGTAGTCATCGATTCGGCGCAGATCAAGTTGGAAGCTCTAGGCGGCCCAGGAATCTACCGGATAAGCGAACCGATCCAGGTATGCGTCCGAGCCAATCACAGCAACTGGGTTGCCCGCTTTAGTTCTCCGGGATTGCTGCCTGTGGACGATTTGACCGGTGTGAGCAGACCATTAGCATCATGGGAACAGAGCTCTGAACGTACGGCGGTGCCAGTACCCCTCTTGTTCATTGACCTGAGTTCCGACCAGGAAGCGGAGTCGGGTTCAGAAGTGCTTCAGGTAACGGGGGCTGAGTACGGTTGGCAGGCGATCATAGAATTCACGATTCAGGCGCGGGTTGGTTGGGAGCACCCCGCTGGCGAGTATGTCGGTGTCATAAGGGTTGATCTTGAGGAAGTCGATGAATAGAACAGGGAGGGGAGATTTTTGGTTCTCCAAGGAAGAAAACTCGCGTTCATTTATCTGCTTGTATTGGGCGTGTCCTTGTTTTTCGCCGATGCAGTAGCTGCCATCGGGGTACGGCCGCTTGTTCTGGAGCTCAATGTGCGGCCGGGGGATGTGAGGGATTTTGAGATAGCACTCCTCCCAGGACTGACTGAGGAGATAGTCGATTTGACGCTCTATGAGCCAGTGCAGCAGTTGAGTGGGGCGTTGGCCTACCAGCTACCAGAAAACCCGGCTTTTTCGGCAACCAGTTGGGTGAACCTTGAGCGGAATGTGGTGCGGGTGTACCCTGATGAAGAGGCTAAGGTAACTGGGCGGGTGACAGTCCCCTTTTCAGCCAGCGGATCCCATACGGTGATCATCATGGTAGAACCCAGACCGCCGGAAATCACCGCTGGCATTTCTCTTCAAGTCCGTTATGCCGTGCGCCTCAGCATTCGTGTGGAGCGTCCCGGGCAGCGGCAGGTGGCCGACCTAGATGAGTTCAGCCTACAACCCGGTGACAGGGGTCAACCGGTTGTACGGACTGTGCTGAAGAATCCTTCACCTTGGGACTACCTGGTGGAGGGGGAGGCAACCATCCGTGATGCCGACGGTCGCTTAGTGGAACGGATTGCGCTAGTCAGCCCAGCGACCCGCGGCTCGGAGCAGCAGGCCCTTCGACTCTATCCTGGAGCGCGGGTGGAGTTCCTGGGTGAAGTGACCAAGCGCCTGCAGCCAGGAGACTATTCGTTAAGAATCTACTTCCGCTACGGTGATCACGGACAGATCATTAAGAACGAGACCATTTCCATCGCCGAAGGAGACTTCATCTTCCCGAACGCAGACGAACTGGGCGTCTTTTCCATTGCCCCAGAAGCAATCGAGTATGCGGCCAAGCCAGGTGAGAGGAAGAGCCAAGTGCTGGAGTTCTTGAGCGAAACCGCCGATAGTGTGCGCATGGTTGTAGAGCCCCGGCCCGTAGCTGTTGATTATCCCTACTCGCTCAGCGATTGGCTTCAGTTGCGCATGTCGGGAAACGAGTTTGAGTTACCGGGGCGTAGGAACACCAGGCTTGGTCTGACCATCGCCATTCCCAGAGACGTCGCTGATGGCAGTTATCATGGAACCATAGTGGTGCAGGCCCTTGACCCGGTCACCAGTAAACTGCTTACCGAAAAGCTCATACCAGTGACCGTAGTGGTGGGGGAGGAACACAAAAAGAGTGTGGAAGTGCGCAACCTAGTGGCGGCTCAAGGTGAACTGGTACTCGATCTTTTCAACGCCGGGAACGTGTTCATCAGTCCCCGAGGAGAGGCGCTGATCATAGACAGCAGAGGTGAGTCGGTGGCCAGAGTGGTGCTCACGCTTCCTGACGGTGAGAGGGGAATAGTTCCCTTGGGGAGACAGCGCCTGGAGGGCCGGACCCCCATTCTGGAACCTGGTTTATATCAGGTTGAGATCTCTATAAAGGATGGGGTCTCTGATCTGCTGGTCGTCACCAGGGAGCTGCAAGTCTTCTAGCCAGAGCCGGTAGCAAGAAAACTTTCTTCGCTCGCCACGTATGATGCGCAATTTGCTGCGACAGTCTCCTGCGGAGGCTGGCCGCTGCGAACCACTATCCTAACCACAAGGGGCAGAAGAAGACGGGCTGTTGGCGCACATTGCCAACAGCCCGTCTTGGTCTTACACATTCTTCGGGTCAAGCCCGATGATGCTCGGACTTTTCGTCAGACGCACCTGGTTGTTACTTGGAAACCGTGACTATGATCTGTCCTACATAGTTGCCAGCCGGTTGGCTGGAGATTTCGTCGGTGCTGGCGAATCCGAATACCTGGAAGGCGTAAAGGCCGTTTCGCCTTACGTGATTGCTGACAGCGTCTTTGTCTTCTTCCCAATCATCCTCAGGCCAGAAATTCGTTTTGAACGATTTGAGAACCCTATCCAGGATCTGTTCAAAGACCCTGCCGTTGTCTTTGCGAGGAGCTTTACCGGCTTCCCCGAAATAGCCAATCTCTTCATAGGGCTGAATCTGTTCCGGGACGTTTATAAAGAGCCAGGGTTCAGGAAGCGGGTCGACTCCTCTGGAGAGCCATGCCCAGTATCTGGTAAGCATGGCATCACCGGTCACCGTGTGCCTGAGAGACCTTCCGTGGAACGAGACTGTCAGATCGGTGTTGGTTTCTAGGATAAAGCAGTTGCTGTCTGCGGCTTTCCCGTATCCATCCTCCCCGGTGTAATACCCGAAATCCATCCCTGGTTCGCCCTCTTTCCAGAAAAGCCACCAGCAGTCTTGCAGTACGACCTTCTGCGCTTCTATTTTGGCGTAAGGGCCTACAGTGACGGAAGCTTCAACAGTCTCGGATATTCCGGCCCCCGGATTGCCGTCAGCAGCCAGAGCACCTGTTGACAAGACAAACAGCAGGCACAGGGTCAATAACACTAGTTTTTTCATGGCTGGCCTCCTTCATATGTCCATTGAAAGGGGCCCGCACGGCCCCTTTGCGTTTTTGAGCTCTGTGAAGCGCTTCTCCTAGTTCTTGGTTACAGTGATAGTGAGAACGCCACTGTAGGAGTCAGCCTTCTGATCGCTGATACTCCGAATCCAGATAGCACCATTGATGCCGTACAGCTGTTCTCGCTTCTGGTACTCGTGGACAAACGATTTGCCATAGCCTACAAGATCGAAGTTGGCTGCTGCCCAGGCTTTCACTACATCGGGTTCGCCTGCCTTGGCGATTCCGAACAGGGTTGGGGATTCTAGCCAGTCTTTGTCGTCAAATTCCACCTGGATCAGTACATCGCAGTTGGATTCGATGTAGAAGGAGCCCCAGCCTCCATCGTTGTTGCTGACAAAGAGGTTTTCGTCGACCACAAGACCGAACACCTCAGCTGCGTGGTAGAACTGTTCTGCTGTCGCGTCAAAATCGTTGGCCGTGTAAAGCCCCACTTTGCCCAGGAGTTCACCGAACTGGACAGGCCTCCCCGCCGTGATCTTGGCATATGGTCCAATGGTGGCCGAGACGTCGATCGTCGCTGAAAGCGATTGCCCTTTGAGTGTCCCCGCGCCTGCAGCAGAAGTCACTGCAGCCAGGCCCAGAACCAACACTGCGGCCAAAACGAAACTCATGTACCTTTTCATTGCGTATCCTCCTCTATTTGGCTAGTCTTCAGACTTGTCGGCACATGTGCGCCATATCTAGCGTAGAACTGGGTTTCCCCATCACCACCTCCCTTGGCTTAGACAGGTTGTACACCCTTACCAATCTTAGGGTATTCCGCCAGATTGCGACTTATGCACTGATTCAGGCTGCGTGGAAAACTGCCTTTCTCCAGTTATGCTGGCCTCCCTTGGGATTGGTGGTGTCAGCCAGTGCTATCCTTCCCAAAATCTGGGCCGGCTATGCACAGGAAATAGCAAGTTATGGTAGAAATGTTAAAATGTTGAGATGACCAATGCGTGGGGAAGGGTGAGGGAGATGAACGTGTTCCTCGCACGTCAGCCCATCTTGGATGTCAAGCAGAGGATCCGCGCCTATGAAATCCTGTACCGCAGCGGTTACACTAACCACTACCTGGCCGCGGATCCCGATGAAGCATCATCCATCGTGGTACTGGATACCTTTCAACACCTGGGATTAGACTCGCTTACGGGGGGCAGCCCAGCCTTCATCAACTTCTCCAGTAGGCTTCTGGAAATGGATATTGCCACACTCTTTCCCGCGAGGTACCTGGTGATCGAGCTTTTGGAAACGGTAGATTGCCGTCCCGAGGTTCTGCAAAAATGCCGCGAGCTCAAGGCTCTTGGGTACACCATTGCCCTCGATGACTTCGTGTACAGTTCCAGCAGCGAAGCACTGTTGGGCGTGGCTGACATCGTTAAGATTGACTTCCAAGCAGCTGATTCTTCTCAGTTGCGCTGGTTGGTGCCCGAGCTCAAGGCGCGCCGGCTCACTCTGCTCGCAGAAAAAGTGGAAAGCTGGGAAGAGCTCAGGCTCGCCTGCGAGCTGGGCTTCACCATGTTCCAGGGCTATTACTTCAGCAGACCGGAGATCGTCACCGCCAAGCGTCTGCTGCCCCTCCAGATGATCTGCCTGGAGCTGATTCGGGCAGTCAACCAACGGCCGCTGGACTTCCGCCATGTGGCCGGCATCGTCTCCCGCGATCTCTCCCTTACCTACAGCCTGCTCCGCTTAGTTAACTCTGCAGCGTTCAGCCCCCGTCACAGGATTGAGTCTGTTCAACAAGCACTGGTGTTCTTGGGCGAGACGGAGATTAAAAAGTGGGTTTCCCTCCTAGCCCTACAGCATATGCGTACCACGAAACTTGATGCACCCGTTGTTACTTCATTGGTGCGGGGCCGTTTTGCTGAGCTTTTGGCTGAACAGACCCATCTGCGGGAAAAGAGCGGCGCCCTATTTTTGAGTGGTCTTTTTTCCATGCTGGATGTGCTGCTCCAGCGCCCTTTGGACCTGATCTTGGAAGAGATCGGAGCTCCGCCAGAGGTGCGGCAGCTCCTTTTGGAGGGGACAGGCCCCTATCGGGACATAGGCAGCCTGGTTCTGGCCTACGAACAGGGCAGGTGGGGAGATATGGAGGAGTACGCCACCAGGCTGCAGCTGGCGGCGGAGACGGTCACGCAAGCATATATCGAAGCCATTCAGTGGTGCCCGGGCAGTTTGGAGTAGAGAGCCAAGCTGCCCAACTGTTACCTTGGGGAAAGTACAGGAAAATGCGGGTTTTGTGCAGAAGTAAAGAAGCTTAGGGGGTGGGTTTGTGCCTAAGAAGTCGCCTGTTTTCACTACAGCTCTTCCCATAGTAGTTGCGCTTCTCGTGGTTTCCAGTTTAGCGCTGGGCGCTGAGAGGGAAGAGCCCTTAACCATAGCCGTACTGCCCCGCGCCCTGGGCAACCCCATTTTCCTCGATGCCTTTGAGGCAGCCCAAAAGAAAGCCCATGAGCTGGGTGTGCGCCTGGAGTGGGTCGCACCCTTTGACTTCAGTTCCGAAGCTCAGGTGGAGATGATCGAAAACCTGATCCGCCGGGGAGTGGACGGCATTCTTGCCAGCGTCAACGATGACGAGGCCATTCACAGGGTGTTCCAGAAGGCCAGGGCACAGGGTATCGCCGTGGCCACCTTTGACGGGGACAGCCCGGGCAGCGGACGCCTGTTTCACATCGGTATCGACAACTACCGCGCAGGGTATGCCATTGGGCAGGCCTTAGTTGGCGTGCTCCAAGAGCGGGGCCTGGCTGAAAAAGAGTTAGACACCATGATCATGACCGGCCTGCGGGAAGCTTTCCACCACGAAGAGCGCATCCGCGGCTTTCTGGCGGCCACCGAGGGGCAGGTCAACCTGAAGGTCCGGGATATCGTGGAGAACGAAGACACGGTGGAAAAATCCATTATTCTGCTTGAGGATTACGTCCGCCACAACCCCGATATTGAGGTGATCTTCTTCGTAGGCGGCTGGCCATTTTACGTGCCCAGCGAGGCACTTCCTAACTTCCAGCGCTGGGCCCAGGCAGGCGGCATCGCCGTGGGTATCGACCTCTTTTACGATGCTCTCTTGCTCCAAAAGGAGGGCTTGATTCAGTACCTCATCGGCCAAGATATGAGCACCATGGGCTCATTAGGCTTGGAGCTCTTGGTGAATTACATCCGCTACGGCCACGTTCCTCCGAACTTCGTGGAAGTGGGCCTGGAACATGCCAACGAAAGCAATATCGATCGACTGCTCGAGATCCACAAACCCTGGCTTGTGAAGTAGGGAGGCGTTGCATATCAAAAGCTTGGAGAGGTTCTGGTCCAAATTAGTTAAAAAAGCGGAGATTCACACCATCCGCACCAAACTGATCATCTCCTTTTTGATCATGGCCCTGCTGCCCTTCAGCATCATGACTCTCTTTTCGTACAACACCTATTTTCGCGGGCTCATGTACAGGGTGAGTGAGTATTCGCAGGAAGTGGTCAGCCGCATGGCCAGGGAGCTGGATGAGTATTTCCTAGACATCGAAGCCCTGCTCACCAAGGAACAGGACTTCTACCTAGACCAGCTGATCAAGCTGGTGGAAGGGAATGACTTCAACAACCGCAAGTATGTGTTCCGCATTTGGGAAGACTTAAGCAACCTGCAGCGGGTCAAGCCGGACGTGGAAGAGCTGTCCATCATCTTCCCCAACGGCAACCGGCTGAGCAGCTACGGGCTGTACACGGTAGACTATGAGGCTTTCCTCGCTGATTACCACCGTTTAGCACGGGAAAACGGAGTGGCCATCTTGGGGCCCTATGCTAACTTCCTCAACCGTATCGTGGTGACCATGGTCAAGCCCTACCCGGCACCGACAGCCCAGGGGGAGATCTACCTCAGTGCGGAGATCGACCTCGCCCGCCTCGCTTCCATTACCGATGTGAAGCTGGGGGAAAACGGCTATATGTTCGTGGCCGACGACACCGGGCGGATCATCTACCACCCTGATGGGGAGCAGATCGGTACTCTGAGCCCCTTCTTCCAAAACGGAGTAACCCAAGGTTTTGTGGATGGCTTCAACGGCGCGGGCAGTGACCGTTACTTCCTCACCACCGCCCGTTCGCCCATCACCGGCTGGACTGTGGTGAGTGTAGCCGATGCCGATGAACTCGGCGCGGAGCTGCGGCCCATCCAGAGGATCACCTATCTTGTGATCGCGATCATCCTTGTTGCGGTGGTGCTCCTGGCCGGGTATCTATCCCATGCCTTAAGCAGGCCCATCAAGGAGCTGCAGGATCTGACCAACCGGGCCGCCAACAATGATCTCTCTGTGCATATCGAGCCCTCCGGCAACGATGAGATCGCCCAGCTGGGACACAGCTTTAACAAGATGATCCGCCGTATCCAGGATCTCATGGCTGAGAATGTGAAAGAGCAGGAGCTCCTGCGCAAGCTGGAACTGGAGAGCCTGGACAACCAGATCAAACCCCATTTCATCTACAACACCCTGGATCTGATCATCGGCCAGCTGGAGAGCAACAAAACGGAAGAAGCGGCCTATCTCATTGAGGCCCTGGGCAACTTCTTCCGGTTGTCCCTGAGCAAAGGCAGCGAGACGGTACCCATCGCCAGTGAGGTGGAGCATGTGCGCAACTACCTGTTTATCCAGCAGCTCCGGCACGGCGGGGAGTACCGTTATGAGATTGTCATTGAGGATGAAGAGATCTTGAGCAAATACATCCCCAGGCTGCTGCTGCAGCCTCTGGTGGAAAACGCCATTTACCACGGTATCCTCCGGGCAGGTCGGGAAGGAACTATCACCATCCGCGGCCGTCAAGAGGGGGACAACGTGATCTTCGAAGTGGTGGATGACGGCATCGGTATCGAACCCAGTAAACTCCAGGACATCAATGAAGTGCTGCGCGGCATCCGCCCCTTGAACAACGAGCGGGAGTATTTCGGGCTGCGCAATGTGAACAAGCGTGCCCAGCTCAGGTTCGGCCCTGAGTACGGTGTGGTTCTGGAGAGCACTTTAGGCGAGGGCACCAAAGCGATTCTCACCATTAAGGCACTTGAGGGGGAGCCCCATGTGTAACCTGCTGATTGCCGAAGATGAAAAGTCCCTCCGGGATAAGGTAGCCGGCAACGTAGACTGGGAGGGGCTGGGTTATAGACTGTTTGTGGCCAAGGATGGGGAGGAAGCTCTGGAGATCATTGAGCGGGAGCCCATCGACATTCTGGTCACTGATATCCGTATGCCGGGCATGGATGGGCTGGAGCTCACCGAGCGGGCCAAATGCATCAACGACCAGATCAAGGTGATCATCATCTCGGGCCATGCCGAGTTTGAGCTGGCCCAATCCTCCATCCGCTTGGGCGTGGAAGACTACCTGCTCAAACCCTTCCGCACCCAAAGACTGCTAGACGTCGTGGAGAAAACCCGGGCCAAGATTGCCGCCGAGCGGGAACGCAGGGAACATCAGCGCCGCCAAGAGGAACTGGCCAAACAGCACCTGGAACGGCGGGTGCGCGATGTGTTCGGCTGGCTGGCCAATCCCCAATCCCTGCTCCAGCACGCGCAGGCACCCATCCGCCACCGCTTGGCAGAAGTGCTGCGCACAGGCACCCACAGCGAGCTGCGCGCGGAAATCGCTCTTTTGCATGAAGCCATCGATGAGAACGCGGCCAATCCTGATAATCTGTTGATCATCTTGAGTGACATTGTGCTGTCTACTCTGACAGCCCTAAAAGCACTGGATTTAGATGTGGAGCAGGGGATCGATGTGATGAACAGGCTTCTGCCCGCGGATCCCAGGGATCAGGTTGCTGAGCTCAAGCACTGGGTGGAGAGCTTCCTGCTGGAGATCAATGAGCTGATCAAGGGGCGCCAGCAGGGCAGCGCCGAGCAGCTGATCGCCACTATCAAGGCATATGTAGATGAGCACTACCGCAGCCGCATCACGCTGGGCACTCTCGCTCAGCAGCTGAACATGAGCCCGTCCCAGCTCAGCAAGCTCTTCCACGAGTACGTAGGGGAGAACTTTTCGGACTATGTGAACCGTCTCAAAGGCCAGAAGGCCAAGGAACTGCTCAAGGGAACCGATCAGAGAATCTATGAGATTGCGGATTACCTGGGCTTTAGCGATGCCTATTACTTCAGCGCCTGGTTCAAGCGCACCGTAGGCGTGAGCCCCACAGAGTACCGGGAAGGCTTAGGAAAAGGAAGGTAAAGCACGGATTTGGAAAAAGATCAAAAGAAAAAGAAATAGATTAAATGGAGTCTTGCACCTGCTGTCCTTTACAATACTAGTAGAACCGTTACAAACGGTTAAGAAATTACAAAGGAGAGGTGGCAAGTCATGAAGAGATTTCTGGTGTTGCTGGTCGCAATCTCTGTTCTGCTGGTCAGCACTGGCGCCGTCTTCGCCCAGAGGGTAGATGTTGGTATCGTTCTGCCAACGAAGGATGAACCCCGCTGGCTGCAAGACGTGGCCCGTTTTGAAGAAGTAATTTCCAAGACTCCCTACCGCGTTGAGGTTCTGTTCAGCCAAGGTTCCTCCGCTGCTGAGAAGACCAACGTGGAGACCCTGATTGCTCGCGGCGCTAAGGTGATCATCATCTGCGCTCACGACGCAGCAGCTGCAGCCGCCGCCGTGGAAATGGCTAAGCTGGAAGGCGTGACCGTGATTTCCTACGACCGCCTGATCACCGGCACCGATGCCGTTGACTACTATGTAACCTTCGACAGCATTTCCGTTGGTGAAGCCATGGGCCAATACCTGGTGGACAACGTAACAGGCAAGGGCCATCCGCTGTACCTCTACGCTGGTGCCCTCACTGACAACAATTCCTTCCTGTTCTTCCAGGGTGCCTGGAACATCCTCCAGCCCAAGATTGCTGATGGAACCTTCGTGATTAAGAACTCGGCTCAAGCTGAGGCTGTGAAGGACATCAAGGAACTCTCCAGAGACCAACTTGCTGCCATCATCGGCGAAGTGACCACCGACTGGGATATGAACGTTGCCAAGTCCAAGGCTGAAGCCCATCTCACCGCTAAGACCGCGGCTGACAAAGGTCAAGTCTACATCTTGGCTCCCAACGATGGTACTTCCCGCTCCATCGCTGACGTCTTCGCCGCTGATCCTGATGTGACCAAGTACTTCATCACCGGTCAAGACGCCGAGAAAGCTTCCGTACAGTACATCATCGACGGCAAGCAGAGCATGACCGTGTTCAAGGATACCCGTGTTCTGGCCGCTGATGCCATGAACATGGCCATCGAAATTCTGGAGGGCAAGACTCCCCAGACCGATACCACCTACTTCAACCAGGCAATCGAAGTACCGTCCAAGCAGTCCCCGGTACTCGTTGTAACCAAGGACAACGTGAAAGAGGCTTTGATTGACTCTGGTTACTACGATGCTGGAGAGTTTACCGGTATCTAATTCAGCTCAGCAGTGGAAGGCCGGCTCGCTTTCGGGTCGGCCTTCTCAGACGTGAAAGGAGGGCTGGAGACTTGAGTGATTATATTCTCGAAATGAGGGCAATCACCAAGGAGTTCCCCGGCGTGAAGGCCTTGGATAACGTGTCCTTCCAAGTGCGCCGAGGTGAAATCCACTGTCTAGTCGGAGAGAACGGGGCGGGGAAATCCACCCTGATGAAGGTGCTCTCCGGCGTCTATCCGTTCGGCACCTTTGAAGGGTCGATTCTGATTAACGGCCAGCCCCAGCAGTTTCGCCATGTCTCGGACAGCGAAAAGCAGGGGATTGCCATTATCTACCAGGAACTCGCGCTCTTCCCTGAACTCCCCATTTACGAGAACTTGTTTGTTGGTCATGAAATCATGAAGGGGAGAATTATTGACTGGAAAGAAACCAAGGCGAGGGCCAAAGGAGTTTTGGAGCGGGTGGGCCTCGATCTAGATCCTTCCATGAAGATCAAGGATTTGGGCGTGGGGCAGCGGCAGCTGGTGGAAATTGCCAAAGCCTTGTCCCGCGATGCGCAGATTTTGATCTTGGATGAACCCACCGCCGCCCTCAACGAAGATGACAGCGAGAATCTGCTCAATCTGCTCCAAGAACTAAAGGGCCAAGGGGTTACCTGCATCCTCATCTCCCACAAGCTGAAGGAGATCGTGGCCGTGGCCGATACCATCACCGTGCTGCGGGACGGCCGGGTGGTTACTTCCCTCAATGCCCGGGAGCGGAAGGTGACTGAACAGGAAATCATCAAGCACATGGTGGGCCGAGAAATCGAGAACATCTATCCCAAGCGGGAGAATGTGCAGATCGGCGATGTGCTGTTTGAGATAAAGAACTGGACTGTGGTGGATCGGACGCGGAACCGGGAGATCCTGCACAACGTGAACATGCAGGTGCGCAAGGGCGAGATCGTGGGTGTGGCGGGTCTTATGGGCTCCGGCCGCACAGAACTGGCCCTGAGCATTTTCGGCAATGTGCCTGGCTACCAGATCACCAGTGGTGAGCTCTACCTGAACGGGAAGCAGGTGCAGTTCAGGCATCCTGCCGATGCCATTAAGAGCGGGGTAGCCTATGTCACCGAGGACCGCAAGCTCAACGGGCTGGTGTTGATTCAAGATGTGAAGTTCAACATTTCCCTGCCTGCCCTGGAGAAACTGGTGGAGGGCTTGGTGGTAAATGAGCATGAAGAGATCACCATGGCGGAAGATTACCGCAGATCTTTTGATATCCGTACACCCAGCGTGAAAGCGAAGGTAGGCAATCTATCCGGCGGCAACCAGCAGAAGGCTTCCCTGGCTAAGTGGCTTTTTGCTGAGCCGAGCCTGTTGATCATGGATGAGCCCACGCGGGGCATCGATGTGGGGGCCAAGTACGAGATCTACACCCTCATGAACCGCCTGGTGGCCCAGGGCATGAGCATCATCATGATCTCCAGTGAACTTTTGGAGATCTTGGGCATGAGCGACCGCATCTACATCATGTCTGAAGGCACCATCACCGGTGAGCTGGATGCCCAGGAGGCTACGGAGGAAAAGATCATGGCCATGGCAACTAAGACAACGGAGGGAGTAAGGGAATGAAAACGGCCGACGTTACTAAAAAGGTTGGAAAAGGGGGCCTGGGGGCAGAGATCCGTTCCCTGCTGGCCAGCAACATCCGCGACTACGCCATGTACGTGGCCCTGGTGATTATCTTCATCGTGTTCACCATCGCCACCGACCGGCTGTTCATTTCCCCCCGCAACTTGGTGAACCTGGTGAACCAGACAGGTTATGTGGCCGTGTTGGCCATTGGCATGACCTTGATCCTGATCATCCGGCATATTGACCTGTCCGTAGGTTTCGTGGCCGGCTTTTTGGGAGCGGTAGCCGCGATTCTGCTCATGCGGGGCTGGAACGTATGGCTGGTCATTCCTGTTGTTCTGCTCTGCGGCATCGCCGTGGGTGTGTACCAAGGGCTCTTGGTTACCAGGATTAAGGTGCCGGCCTTTGTGACCACGCTGGCGGGCATGTTTATCTTCAGAGGACTGCTTTCCTGGGTGACCGCAGGAACCGGTACCATTATCGTGCGCGACCGCACCTTCCTGCAGCTCTCCAACGGGTACATCCCTGATCTTCCCTGGGGGCAGAATGTCAACTTCCACCTCTTGACTCTGCTTTTGGGCATCGCCATGGTTGGCATCTTCATCCTGGGGCAGTTCAAGCAGAGGCAGGATCTTAAGCGCTACAACTTCCCCACCACCTCGCCTGTGATCTTCGTAGGTAAGCTGGTCTTCTTCTCTGCGGTTATCCTCGCGGTGACTTGGATTATGGCCTCGTACCGCGGACTGCCCTGGACTGCGGTGATCGTAGCAATCGTACTGCTCATCTACAACTTCATCCTGAACAAGACCAGGCTCGGCCGCCATATCTACGCCATCGGCGGTAACCCGGAAGCGGCGGAACTGTCCGGCATCAAGGTGAGGAACGTCACGTTCCTGGTCTTCGCCTCCATGGGCCTGATGTCGGCCCTGGCAGGCATTCTCTACACCTCGCGCCTCGCTTCAGCCACGCCCACAGCGGGTTTGGGCTTTGAGCTCGACGCTATCGCCTCCAGCTACATCGGCGGCGTGTCTGTGGGCGGCGGCGTAGGTCGGGTGACCAACACCATCGTTGGGGCCTTGGTGATCATGTCCCTCACCAACGGCATGAACCTTCTGGGTGTGGATATCTCCTTCCAGTACGTGGTTAAGGGTATCATTTTTGTGCTGGCGGTAGCCTTCGATGTGATCACCCGCAGCAAGGCCAAGGTTTGAGAAGAAAAGTCAAAGTAGATCGGCAAGTGGGCGCCTTGAGCGGAAGGGCCCACTTGCTTTTTCTTCGCCTTGAAAGGAAAGCAGAGCAGGAACGAGAACTCTTCCTCTACTGGAGGTATGGACGATGCTGTTGTTAGGAGTAGATGCGGGCGGTTCCACAACGGTGGCTGCCCTCGCAGATGAACAGGGAGAGGTTTTGGCCCTAGCCCAAGCGGGGCGGGGCAACTTCCAAGGCCCTGGGCTGGAGGCAGCCCGGGCCGAAGTGCAAAGGAGCATTGAGCTGGCCGCAGCCCAAGCGGGAGTAGGCACCAAACAGATCACCTCGGCCTATTTCGGCATGGCTGGGGCGGACCGCCCCAGGGATTTTGAGCTGGTGCGGGAACTGCTTACACCCATTGTACCGCCACAGGCCCTGTGGGGCTTTGAAAATGATGCCCTCCTGGGTCTCTGGGCAGGTACCAGGACCGGTGTGGGCGTGGCGGCGATCTGCGGCACTGGGACCAATGTGGTGGGCGTGAACGCCCAAGGCAAGAAGGTGCAGGTGGGAGGCATGGGCACCATCTTTGGGGACTACGCGGGGGGCAGGTACATCGGTGAGCTGGCCCTGGCCCGCAGCCAAAGGTCGGTGGAAGGGCGCGGTGAGCCCACTGTCCTCTACGAGCGCCTCTGCCAGCACTATCAGGTTCGGGAGCTTTTAGACCTGGTGGACTGGCTCTATGCCGGCCGGGATCTGCAGTTGGCGGAGCTGGCACCGCTGGTGGTGGAAGCGGCCGCTGAGGGTGATGCTGTGGCCTGGGAAATATTGTTTGAGGTTGGGGAGGAGCTGGCTGTCTCTGCCCTGGCCGCCACTAGGCAGCTCTTTGAGCCGGGAGCGGCGGTGGACGTTGTGGCCATGGGCAGCGTGTTCCAAAAGGCCCGCCATCCTCTGCTCTTCAGCGCCTTCGCCCAGAGGCTGCTGGATAGCGAGTACGAGATCCAGGCCCAGCTGCTGCGGACCGAACCGGTGGTGGGTGCGCTCTTGGCTGCCGCCCGCCAAGCCGGGCTGGAAGTCACTGCAGAGTTTGCCCACAGGGTGGAAGAGTCGCTGAAAGACTACCTCCCCAAGAAGGAGTGAGAGCGTGAAGATTGCCGTGATCGGTGCAGGCAGCACCTACACCCCCGAGCTGGGGGAAGGCCTCATCCTAGAAGCCCAAGCATTGGGCTTGCGGGAGCTTTATCTCCATGATATCAATGCTGAGCGCCTGAAGATCGTGGGCGGCTTGGTTCAGCGCATGGTGGAGGCTCAAGGGAATCCCTTTGTGGTTAAGTGCACCCTCGATCGGGTGGAGGCCGTGGCTGGCGCCAGCTTCGTGCTCACCCAGCTCCGCGTGGGCGGTCAAGCGGCCAGGGCCTTGGACACCAAGATCTGCTTAGAGGAAGGCCTGATCGGCCAGGAAACCACAGGGCCTGTGGGTTTTGCCAAGGCTATGCGCACGATTCCCGTTCTGCTGGAAATCTGTGCTGACCTGCAAACCCATGCACCAGGGGCGTTTCTGATCAATTTCACCAATCCTGCAGGCGTAGTCACGGAAGCCGTGCTCAAACACGGAGGGGTGCAGGCTATCGGTCTCTGTAATATTCCCTTTGGCCTCAAGAACTCTGTTGCCCAGGAGTGCGGGGTGTTGGCAGAAGAAGTGGATCTGGACTATGTGGGGCTCAATCACCTCTCCTGGGTGCGCCGCATCTTCGTTGCGGGCCGGGACCGTACCGGCGAGCTGCTGGTAAGAATTGCCGCCCGTCCGGCCAATATCCCGGGACTAAACATCGACCCGCAGTTTGCTGAGGCTCTAGGCATGTGGCCCAACAGCTACCTCAACTACTTCTACCTGCAGGATGAGATGATCGAGCATCTCCAGGCTCAGCCGCGGGTGCGGGGAGAGGTAGTGGCGGAGCTGGAGGCCAGGTTGTTGGAGGAGTACAAAGATCCCCAGCTGCGCACCAAGCCCCTAGAGCTGAGCAAGCGTGGCGGAGCTCACTACTCCACCGCTGCCGTTTCGCTGATCCGGGACATTCACTTGAACGCGGGCCGAAAGCACATCGTCAATGTGCAGAATCAAGGGGCCCTGCCGGATCTGCCCTGGGATGGGGTGGTGGAGGTACCCTGTGTGGTGGATGCCCAAGGCGCGCATCCCTTAACCATGGGCAGGCTGGAACCGCAGATCAGAGGGCTGATCCAGCATGTGAAGGCCTATGAAGAGCTGACAGTGGCAGCGGCTGTAACCAAGGACTACCATACGGCGCTCCTGGCCTTAACGTCCCATCCCCTGACCAGGTCGGTGAACAAAGCCAAGCGCATCCTCGATCGCTTTAACGAAGCACATCAGCTGCAGCTTCACTAGCATCTAGGCACAGCAAAAGCGCCCCGCAGGGCGCTTTTCTCTTCTTAGGCTGGTTTAGGCTTCATCCATGTGCGGATAACGGTAGCAGCGCGGCGGCAGGGGATGCTCCTTGATGGTGCGCTGGGATACCCAGCGGAGCAGGTTGAGCATACTGCCCGCTTTGTCATTGGTACCAGATGCCCTCGCTCCACCAAAGGGCTGCTGGCTGACCACAGCGCCGGTGGGTTTGTCGTTGACATAGAAGTTGCCGGCCGCCTCGGAAAGGGCGCGGGACATGGCCACGATGGCACGGCGGTCCCGGGCAAAGATGGCGCCGGTAAGGCCGTACGGAGATGTGGTGTTGCACAGCTCCAGGGTTTCCTCCAGCTGCTCATCGGGATAGACGTAGACCGTGAGCACGGGGCCGAAGATCTCCTCTTCCATCAGTTTGAACTTGGGATTGGTGGTCTGCACGATGGTTGGGTAGATGAAATAGCCCGTGCTGTCATCGTAGTCGCCGCCCACCAATATGGTCGCTTCCGGTGAGTTTTTGGCGTACTCGATGTAGGAGACGATGTTGTCAAAGGCTTTCTTGTCGATTACTGCGCCCATGAAAGTGGTAAAGTCGCTCACATCGCCCACTTTCAGCTCCTTAGTCATGGCGATCAGGCGTTCCTTAACCTCCGGCCAGATGCTGGCGGGGATGTAAGCACGGGAAGCTGCCGAACATTTCTGCCCCTGGAACTCGAAGGCGCCTCTGACCAGAGCCACAACCAGGGCTTGGATATCTGCGGTGTGGTGGGCGAACACAAAGTCTTTGCCGCCCGTTTCCCCCACAATTCGGGGATAGGTGCGGTAGTTGTGGATATTCTCACCCACCGTTTTCCACATGTTCTGGAAGGTCTCGGTGCTGCCTGTAAAGTGGATCCCGGCCAGGTCCCTATGCTTGAGGACAATATCACCCACTGTACTGCCGGGTCCGGGGATGAAGTTGATCACGCCCGGAGGCAGGCCCGCTTCTTCCAGAATCTTCATGATGAAATAGGCGGGATAAACCGCGGAAGAAGCTGGCTTCCAGACTACGGTGTTGCCCATCATGGCTGGCGCGGTGGGCAGGTTACCGGCAATGGACGTGAAGTTAAAGGGCGTGACCGCGAAGATGAAGCCCTCCAGGCCCCTATGTTCCACGCGATTCCAGCTTAAGGGGGTGGAGCGGGGCTGCTGGCGGTAGATCTCTTCCATGTAGTAGACATTGAAGCGCCAGAAGTCCGCGAGTTCGCAGGCGGAGTCGATTTCAGCCTGGTAGGGTGTCTTGCTCAGGCCCAGCATGGTCGCGGCATTGACCAAGTAGCGGTGTTCATGGGCCAGGATCTCCGCAGCTTTGATAAAGATGCCTGCCCGCTCTTCCCAGGGCATGGCTGCCCACTCTTTCCGGGCGCGCAGTGCCGCGTCGATGGCGGCTTGGACTTCAGCAGGTCCTGCTTGATGGAACTGGCCCAGGCGGTGCTTGTGGTTGTGGGGGATCACGCAGTCGCCCAGCCGCCCAGTTCTGACTTCCTTTCCGTCAATGAACAGGGGGATCTCGATTTCTTGGCCCTTCAGCTCCTCCAGGGCGGCCTTGAGTTTGGCCTTTTCAGGACTGCCCGGCCCGTAGGCGAATACCGGCTCGTTTTGGGGGCGGGGCACTTGGAAAATACCGTTAGACATGGGATCACCTCTTCTATTTTTATTTCAAGAGCTCTTCACCGCTGAAATCGCGATAGGGAGATAGGTCGGCAAAAATCTCCTCAGGCTGTTCGCCATCGACAATCGCAGCGGCTACAATCTCCGCCAAGCCCGGCCCCAGCATGAGGCCTTGGCCGCACATGCCCACCGCATGGAAGAAGCCAGCCACATTCCGGTCAAAGCCCACAATAGGCTTGCCATCGGGAGTCATGGGGTACAACCCCCGCCAAACTCTGCGCACCCGGATGTTGCGCAGGCGGGGATAGAGACTCAGCATGCGTGGGATCACCATGGGCAGGAACTCCGAAGTGGAGCGCCGGTCTGTGCCCATGCGCTTGGGCCTGGGCGTAATGCAGAAGACGATGCCCCCCTCTTTGGCTTGGTAGAAGTAATAGTTGTCAGAGTGCTCATCGGGGGCGATGTCCACGAGCATGGGGTTAAACAGGGGCTGGATGGGTTCGGTTACGCCGGCTTCATGGGAGTCGGGGTACACGGGCAGATCGGCCCCGATCATCTGGCCCACTTCTCGGCCGAAGCCGCCGGCGGCGTTGACCACTGTACCGCAGCCGAAGCTGCCCTTGTCTGTGAGCACCGCCGTTACTCGGCCGTTTGCGACATCAAAACCTGTTACTTTAGTTTCAAAGTGGAACTCGGCCCCTGCCTGCCGGGCCAGGCGGTAAAAGGCGCCGGCCAGTTTGAGGGAGGAAAGATGTCCATCTTCCGGTGAGAACGTTCCGCCCAAGAGCCCCTCGGCGCGGATACCGGGCACTATTTCCTGCACTTCCTCAGGCCCAATCCAATCGATATTCAGCCCGTGCCGCTTCTGGTAGGGCAGCAGAGACTGAAGGCCCTCAGCGATCTTTTCATCGTAGGCGGGGAAGAGGTAGCCCCCTTCCACGTAGTCCACATCCTGGCCGAACTCAGGCTCGAGGCGGCGGATGAACTCCAGCGAGGCAATGCCGATGCGGATTTTGGCCCGATCGGAGTGGGTGGCCCGAATGCCGCCGATGGCCGCCTTGTTCTGGCCCTGGCCGGGGGAGGAGAGCTCATCAATCACACCCACACTCACGCCTCTTGCTGCCAGGCGATAGGCTAGGGGCAGCCCCACGCTGCCTGCTCCCACAATGATCACATCGTAATTCTTCATGCCTTTCCACCCCCCTGGTTGGCCAGAGCTTTCATCGGTATTTCCACCGTTAAGGGACGGTAGGTTGCGGGACGGATAGCTTCCTTCGGGACTCCAGCCTGCATCAGCACCCTAGGCAGCAGATCTAGACAGGTCTTGCCTCCGCAGGCACCCATGGCCGCCCTAATCTGTTTGAGCTGGTTGAGGTCAGTGACCTCGTTTTCCTGCACAAACCGCTTGATTTCGCCCACGCTCACCCGCTCGCAGCGGCAGACGATGGCGTTATCGGGTACATAGGTGAGGTCCGCTTCCGGCAGCGGTTCAGTCACCGCGGGATCCTGCACCAGGATGCCCGCAGTTCTAGCAGCGATGGCCGCATCCACTTCTATGGTGAGCAGGTGGGTGCGGTGTTTTTTGCTGAAGCGTGTGGATAATACGGTGCCGCTTCCCAGGTCTCCGCCTTCCACGTCGCGCAGGGCTACCTGGTCACCAGGTTGGAAGCTGTGCTCAAACTCGTAAGGCAGCACCAGTTCCGCTAAGCCGTCCTTGTGGGACTCGCGCACTAGGGTGATGGCTAAGCCCGGACAGATCAGAACGCACATGCCGCAGCCGATGCACTTGCCGCTGAACTCGGGAAGATCCATGATCGTGCCCGTTTTCCCAGTAAGCTGGATGGAATTGTGCGGGCACACGGTCGTGCAGGGGTTGCAGGGAATCTCTTGGTAGCAGTGGATCACCGGCTGCCAGCCCTCTTCCGCAGGCCACTTGTGGGTGCGGGGGAAGACTTGACCGGGATGGCTCTTGAGGATTTCCGCTTTCTCAAACCATTCCTGGGGTATCTCCAGATCACTGCCGAGAAGCCTGGCCATCTGGCGGCCGGTGATGCGCCCGCCCATCATAGCCGAGGACGCTTCAGCAATCTCATTGGCATCGCCAGTTTTCAGCACGGGAAAGCCCGCTTCCACGCCGGCGTTGTAGAACTCATCCACAGAGCTCAAACCGACAGCGATGAGCACTGTGTCCACCGCGAAGGTCTTGGCCGTCTGCAGCAGGGGATTCCAGTGTTCATCCACCTGGGCGATGGTGGCTTTCTCCACCTTGCCTTCGCCTTGTACGCTCACTAGGGTATGGCTGAGGTAGATGGGCACGCCCATGCGCTTGATCTTATCGGCGTGAACTCTGTAGCCGGAGATGCGGGGGGCGATATCAATGAGGCCAACCACGTTGATGCCCGCCTGCAGGGCATGATAGGCGGCGATCAACCCCACGTTGCCGCAGCCCACGATGAGCACCCGCTCCGAGGACCTGACCAGGTCACGGTTGACCAAGGTCTGAAAGGCACCCGCGCCAAAGACGCCGGGCAGATCGTTGCCGGGAAAGACCAAAGAGCGTTCGCGGGCTCCCGTGGCCACCACCACGCCCCTGAAGGAGACTAAGAGGTACCTCTCCTCGTTGGGCTGGTAGATGCCTGCTTTGCCGTCGGCGTAGACGCCAGCTACTACCGAGTCGGTCATAATGGTGATGTTTTTCCGTGCCCGAGCCTCCTGTTCCAGGATGCGGGCAATGTCTGTGCCCCTGGTGCCCGCGTAGCAATCGGCCATGGAGCCAAAGAACTTGTGGGTCTGGAGCACCAGTTTGCCGCCGAGATGATCTTTATCATCTGCAAGGATGACTGAATAGCCCGCCTCGGCCAGTTCAATGGCCGCGGTAATGCCGGAAGGACCGGCACCCACAACCAAAACGTCGCAGGTCAGTTCCTGCGGTTTATGGGCTTGCCGGGGCTCGTCATCGGCGGGCAGCTCGGGGAAGTGGACCAAGGTTTTAATCTCCATTCCTTCCCGCAGCGGAGTGATACAGCTTTTCATGGGCAGGCCATCTATGAGCACCGTGCACTGGGCGCACTGGCCGTTGGCACAAAAAATACCCTGCGGCGCATCGCCCACTCTGTGGCGGGAAAAAGTACGAATTCCGTTAGCGAAGAGGGCTGAAGATACCATTTCCCCTTCTCTGCCCACCAGAGTTCTGCCGTCAAAGGTGAAGGCTACTTCTCTGCCTGGCTTAGGTTCCAATATGGGATGTTGCGTTATTCTCAAGGCGTGCACCTCCAAAACTTGTGAGCCACCCTTGGAGGGTTTTTCACAATGTACATATTCTGTTAACACATCTCTATTCCTGCCTTGATCCGCGGCGCCTGAACGAATATCGTAAATTTAACCTCGATTTTCGGACCCTGGGAAAAGAGGTACAAATCCGGTTCAAACCTGTTGACAATGGGCATCAGGCGCGCTATGATTATCGCGAGAATGATTTTCACTGTCATTCTTGTGAGGGCTTGCAGCAATCCGAAAAAGCGGCTGGGAAGAGGGATCCCGGCGGCTTTTAGCAGCATTATTTGGAGGAGATCAGATGGAGGGTGACCAGATGAGACAGAATCTCTATGACGCACAGCCTGGCAAGGAATACACCGTTTTGGAGACTCCAGAATATAAACTTCTATCCAGCATCGGCTTGTTCAGCGGAGCCAAGGTAAGAATGGAAAGCAAGTACGGCTTGGGGGGGCCCGTGTCCCTATCTTTGTCCACCAAGAAGATCGCTGTGGGCAAAGATCTGGCCATCCAGATCTACGTGCGCGAGGTGCGGTAACATGAGCCGCAGCTGCCATGAACTGCCGGAAGATCGCGAGGTTTTGGAGCTAAGTGACAAGATCCTCCTCATGGGCCCTCCCAATGTGGGCAAAAGCGTGTTCTTTTCGGAGCTGACCAGTATTCACGTGGTGAGCTCCAATTACGCGGGCACAACCGTTTCTTATATGAAAGGAACAGTGCCCATCAACGGCAAGCAGTACAACCTTTTGGATGTACCGGGTACCTACTCGCTGGCAGCCACGTCCCTAGCGGAAGAGGTTGCTCTGCAGTTTCTGGCCAGCGACCCTCTGGCCATAGTATTCGTGCTCAATGCAGCGGATCTGGAAGGCAGCATCAAGCTCCTTCTAGAAGTGCAGGAGTTTAACATCCCGGTGGTCGCAGCCCTGAACCTGGCCGATGTGGCCAACCGTAAGGGTATGCAAATTGATGTGGAGGCGCTCAAGCGGGAACTGGGAATTCCCATTGTGCCCACGGTGGCCGTGAAGCGGCAGGGGCTTCGGGAGTTGGTGGACGAGCTGGCTAAGGTCTTGGCCAGCATAGAATCAGCGGCGGCCCGCCAAGGAGCGGCCGCTAAAGA
Source organism: Bacillota bacterium (assembly GCA_012521335.1). GTDB lineage: Bacteria > Bacillota > Limnochordia > Darwinibacteriales > Darwinibacteriaceae > DTU010. The sequence continues at coordinate 31,243 of JAAYMM010000018.1, forward strand.
GCGCGCCCGTTCCATGGATATGGAGCTCTGGAAGCGCGCCCAGGAGATCACGGCCAAGTGCGTGCGCTGGTCCAACAGCCAGCCTAGTTTCCTGGACCGCTTGGGCGATGCCATGCTCAAACCCTGGCCTGGCATTCCCATCGCTGTGCTGGTCATGCTGGTTAGTATCGGCGTGGTGGTGGGGGCAGGCAAGGCCTTGCGGGCGGCACTGCTTCTGCCTTTGGTCAACAGGGGTATTGTGCCTCTGTTTGAGGCGCTTTTCTCGCGCCTGCCGCTGCCCACTGTAGTGCACAATGTGCTCATCGGCGAGTTCGGCATTTTCCGCATCAGTTTTGAGTGGATATTGGCCCTGGTCATGCCCTATGTGCTCCTGTTTCAGCTGGTCTTTTCTTTCCTGGAAGACAGCGGCATCCTGCCCAGAATTGCCGTTTTGTTCGATAACATCATGCGCAAGCTCGGGGTGCAGGGGGGCAGCCTGATCAACATCATGCTTGGTTACGGCTGCGCCGTGCCGGCGATTATCGGCACCCGCACCGCCACCACCAAAAAAGAGAGGTTGATTGTCACTACCATCGTCTGTTTTGCCGTACCCTGCATTTCCCAGACCGGGGCGCTGTTTTCCCTTTTGGCCGCCTACTCCTACTGGTTGGTGCTCGGGGTACTTCTCACCGGCTTAACTGTCTTTATGCTGGTTTCCATTCTCAGCAGCAAGCTGATCAAGGGAACGGTGGATCCACTGGTCATTGAGATCCCCAACCTGCTCATCCCGGAGCGGCGCGCCTACTTCAAAAAGTTCTTTACCCGGGCTAAGCATTTTGTGCTCGATGCGGAAGGTCCCATGTTGGTTGCAGTGGTTATCGCCGCGATCTTGGCGGAGACAGGTCTGCTCACAGGTATCAGCAGTGTGCTCAAGCCTCTGGTTTCTGGCTGGCTGGGACTTCCTCCTGAGGCTTCCATGTCCCTCATTTTGGGGATCATCCGCCGGGAGATGAGCGTGGCACCCCTGCTCGCGTTAGACCTGGACAGCTTACAGGTCTTTGTGGGCGCTGTAGTCTCTTTGATCTATCTGCCCTGCATGTCCGTTTTCGCCATTGTGGCTAAGGAGTTCGGGGCCAAAGTGGCGGTGGCCATCACCGCGGGTACGACCTTTACCGCGCTGTTTTTGGGCGGTGTACTCAACCACCTGATCCGTTTCGTCGTGAGTTTGGTCTAGAGAGGCGTGCGGTCCATGTGGATTACTAAGTTCACCAGGCAGATCGAACAGCTGGCTGTCAGCAGCCGGCTGATTTACTCCGCGGTGTCCTTATATTACCGTCAAATGGTGCAGAGGGAAGCTGAGCTGGCCGGGATCGGCCCGCAGGATCGGGTGCTCTGCATCGGCGGAGGCATCTGCCCGTACACCGCCGTACTGCTCCACCAGTACACGGGGGCGCAAATTACCGTCGTGGACAATGACCGCACCTGTGTGGAGGAATGCTGTCGCTTCTTGAGACGGCTGGGGATGAAACAGATCGGAGTGCACTGTGCCGATGGTCAGGATGTGGACTGCCGAGACTACACAGTGATTCACCTTGCCCTGCAGATCTGCCCCCGTGAAGAAGTGCTCAGGAGTGTCCTAACCCGTGCTCCCGAAGGAGCTCGGGTGCTTGTGCGCGTTCCTAAGGGCTGCGTAGCAGGGCTCTACTGCCCTCAGAGCGGAAGGCAGGTCCAGGGAGACCTTAAGGTGCAGCACGGAGTTCTGTCCAACGTGGCTTACACTTCCATCCTCGTGGTGCCCGGTGCACCAGGGCAGGTGGCGGTATGATCAGTGCAGTAAGGAAGGGCCGGACACCAGCGGCCCTTTTGCTCAATATTCTGGGGATTTGTGCGCTCGGTGTTCTGGTCTACATCGCTTGGAACACCGATTATACCCTGATCTGGCGGGAAATGCAGTTCCTGCCCAGGGAGCTGTTGCTTCAGCTTGTGGTGCTGCAGATCGCTACCCAATTGGCTCTAAACTACCAGTGGTTCCGCCTCTGCAGGGTGCTTGGGCTTAATGCCTCGTTTGGATCTCTGCTTGTGGTCAATGCCTACGGTACCGTGGTGGATGCGGCCAATCCAGGGGAAAAGGTGGGGGGCGAGGTGGCTAGGGTGCTCCAGCTTCGCCATCTGCTGGGTTTCAGCGCCCACCAGGCCACATCGTTGGTGACCATTCAGAAGTCCCTCAGCCTTTCTGCTCTGCTGATCCTCGGCGGCTTAGCTCTGTTCGTTCTAGGCGATGCCGTCGCCGTTCGCTGGATCGTACTGCCCCTGCTCGTAGGTCTGGGCGCGGCGTTGGTGTACGCTCTCTTTTTCACGCAGCACCTGAACCAGAGGGTTCAGGGCTGGAGATCTGAAGGCCGGATCGCGCGGTGGCTAAAACGGTGGACGGCGAGCTTTGCCCGGGATACACAGGCCATTGGCCGTAAGCCCGGCGAGTGGGCTCTGCAGTTCCTGTTGTCCTTGGCTATCTGGACTCTTTTTCCCCTGAAACTGCAGCTGATCGTGGCGCAGTATGGCAGGGTCAGTGCTCTGCTGCTTTTTGCCATCACCTTTGTCTCGTACTTTGCCGCGATGATCCCCCTGCTGCCTGGAGGGTTGGGGACTTTTGAAGCCACCATGAGCGGCCTCTTAGCGGCTGCCGGCCTAGGCTGGCAGCAAGCTGTGGCCATCAGCCTCGTGTTCCGATTCATCACCTTCTGGTTGGTGGTGCTGTTAAGTGTCCTGCTGATAATAGGAGCGGCGTTACTACGCTGGGTGAGGAGAAACGGCTATGAAAGCTAATCCGATGCTCAAACGGCTGCCCACCCTGCTCACCCTGGTAAATCTGCTTTTGGGGCTGGCGGTGGTGTTTGCCCACGGGGAGCGGGGGCCTGTCTATCTTCCGCGGGCTTGCTCCCTGATCGTGACGGCTGCTTTACTTGACGCTGCGGACGGTGCGTTGGCCCGGCGTCTGGGGGTGGAATCCGATCTGGGCAAGCAGCTGGATTCCTTTGCCGATCTGATCTCCTTTGGCCTTGCGCCGGTGCTGATCACCCTCACCCATGATGGAGTGCGGGCCGCAGGCTGGCCGAGCTACGCTGCTTTGGGGCTGTATGTCCTGGCTGGGGCGTTTCGCCTGGCCCGGTACAATCTCGGGGACTTTCGGGAGTTCTTTGTGGGCCTGCCTATCACGGCCGCGGGTACCATCCTGGTACTGATCAACGCGCTGGCGCACTACACGGAGCTTCTCGAGCAGAGTTGGGCGGCTGCCGTACTGAACTGCTTGGTTGTGCTCCTGGCCGGTCTGATGGCCAGTAAAGTGAGGATCAAACGCTTCCTCTGAAGATGAAGAGAAAAACCGCATGGGTTCGCTCAACCCATGCGGTTTGTAGCTGCTCTCTATCTTGCTTACTTGGCGGTCTGGATGGTGGGCCCGTCTTCGCCCACGTTAAGCATGATCTGCGGTTTCAAAAAGCCCAGGAGCTCGCCTTTGAACAGGCCCAGATAACCGTTGTTGGAGGCGTTGTTGCCCATGATGCCCGTGGGCAGGCCTTGGGCATTGTTGATCTCCAGCACTCCACCGTAAAGACCAGCGCGCAGGGCCACCAGTTTGGTCATCTCCCTGGTTCCGTTGTAGACCAGTATGGCACCGGCATCGGCTTCATTCTGGATCGCCGCAGTGAGATGGCCCTCTTGGTTAAAGATGCCCACGGCGCCGCCATCTGCGTAGGAGAGGAGCGAGACTACCCGGCGGCCTTCGTTGTTGAACAGCTCAAAGCTGGGGTTTTCCTTGTCTTGATCATATTTCAGCACGGCCACTTCCTGGCCTTCGTCGTTGACGATTACAACTTCCCGGGCCACAATGCGCTCGAACCACTGCTGAGTGGCATTGGCTAGATTCACGCCCGTGAGGGAAGCGAAGAGTGCCAGAAACAGCAGCGGATAGATAATCAGGCGCTCGTATTTGGACATAAAATCGCTCCTTTGCTCAACTGGATAGTGCTACATTAATTCGTTGTCCAAGGCTAAATACCTGCCGTTTGGGCCCAGGTGCTCCTCCAATAAACTTCTCAAGGTGCGGTGCTTCCCTTGAGCGATGTGTGCAGGACCTCCAGCAGTTCACCGCTGAGGTCATGGCCGTACTCCCAGATCATGATGCCAGCCAGGCCGAGCCGTTGTGCGTAATCGGCTTTGCAGGCCAGGGAGCGGGCATCTTCGTAGGTGATGAACTCATCGCCGTTGAACAGATAGGCTGCCTTGGCCTGGTCGTCCCAGTAGCGTACATAGCGTGGGTCGCTGAGAAAACGTTCCTTCAAATCGGTGTAGCTGAGCCCGTGCTCGTAAGCGGCGCTGGCAAAGGGCTGAAACAGACCGTCGTTCTCGGGAGACACGCCCCGCCAGGCCCGGGCGTAAAACGGTACGCCGAGCAGCAGTTTCTCGGGCTTTACGCCTGCGGCCAGATAGAGCTGCACCGCTTGATCCGCACTCCAGCCTGTGGGATCCTGGGGATTAGGGCACAGGTTTGCTGTATGCCCGGTGGTGGCGCTCCAGCCGCCGTAAAAGTCGTAGCTCATGAGCTTAAGGTAGTCTACCGCTTCCTGCACGCGAGCAAGATCAATCGCCTTAGGAAACCAGGCCAAGGCTGGCACTGCAGTGGTCAGGGTGAGGGGGCGGCCTAGTCTGGCGCTCAGGCCATCGAGGGCCCGGCGCAAATCACTGAGCAGGTAGATGTAGTTTTCGGCATCTTCCGGTCGGGTCTTGATCTCAAGTCCTCCTTCCGGGCCTACAGGGTATTCCCAGTCAATATCCACGCCATCGAGCTTGTACTTTGCGATCCAGCGGAGCACGTCCGCGGCAAACTCGGCGCGGCTGGTGGGGCTTAGGGCCAAATCAGAAAAACCCTCGGCGCCCCAGCCGCCAACGGAGAGGTTGAGCTTGAGGTGGGGATGCTCCGCCTTTAGTGCGGCCAGTTCGTCAAAGAGATTGCTGAAGCCGGGCAGCTCAGGCTGATCAGCCAAGGCGGGAAGATAGAGGCGGTTTCCCTCCAGCAGCCCAAAGGCGATGTTCAGGGTATCCAGCAGTTCTCCCCGGATGTCTTCGGCTTTCCAGCGCCGGCCTTGGGCCATCTCCTCTGCGGTGCTCCCCAAAGGCCAGGTGCGCAGATAGCTGACTATGAGCATGGAAGCAGCTCCTTCCCATGGACTTTATGCAGATCTATTCCCCTTTGCAGTGGGCCGTTCCTCTCGGTTTCAGGCACCTGAGCAGCAGGACTGCTGGAGGGGAGTGGGGAATATTCAAAGGAGCATATCTGGATGGAGGACGATGGCCATTAGAATCTTTGAACCCTTTCTCATGCTTGCTTTCCTCATTGCCCTGGGCGCTCTGCTCTACCGCCTGGGCATCCTTGATCTGGATTTCTGCCGCCGCCTGAGCCGTTTAGTGGTGCGGGTGTCCTTTCCCATCCTGCTCTTTGTGTCCATGTACACGAACGTCAACGGGGAAGCCTTGCGGCGGGGGTGGGTCTTTACCCTGCTGGGGCTGGGTACTTCCATCTTCCTGGCGATTACGGCTCACCACACTGGTAAGCGTCTGCAACTGGCAGGCAAAGTCTTCGGCACCTTTCAGATCCTCTGCACGAACGGCAACAACGTCTTCCTGCCTGTGCCTATCGTTACCGCTCTGTTTGGGCCGGAGTATGTGGTCTACCCCGTCTTATTCGAGCTGGGGGCAGGCTTGTTCTATTGGAGTTACGGTGTATCGCACTTCCGCACTGGTCCCCGCTTCAACCTGAAGCGTCTGTTCAACCCCAACATGGTGGGGCTGGTTCTGGGTCTGATCTGCGGCTTGGCCGGGCTGCGGCTGCCCGGTTTTGTCCTGGGAGGTCTAGAGATTGTGGCCAATATTACGGTGGGTAGCGCCATGCTGATCATCGGCTCCTTGGTTGCCGACTTAGTGCAGCGGAAGGTGCCTCTGCGCAGAGAAGTGTGGGGTGTGGTTCTGCATCGCTTCCTGCTCAGCCCCCTGGTGGGCCTGGTGTTCCTGCCCTTGTTGGCTTGGCCTGGGCAGCTGAAGACCATTCTGCTCATGATGCTGGCTATGCCGCCCCTGGCCACCACAGCCTTGGTTGCCGCCAGCTTCGGGGGAGATGAAGAGCTGGCTGCCGCGGGAGTGGTGATTCCTACGCTCTTGAGCTTTGTCCTTGTACCGCTGGGCCTGCTGCTCTTCTAACGAGCGTTAAGAATCCACGCGGGAAAATGTGAAAAAACGGCACAAAAAAAGAGGATTTGCTTCTGGGTACAGCAAATTATACGGGAGAGAGGTTGCTTCTGTGGGGCAAAATGCAACCGGTTACATTACAATTTCGAGGAGGTTTCGGAAGTGAAGAAAAGCATAGTTGCGGTCTTCTGTCTCTTGTTGGTATTCGCTCTTTCCTTCGGCGCCTTAGCCCAGGACAGAGTGGTCACCATGATGGGGGTATGGGGGGGCCAAGAGCTTGAGGCCTTCCAAGCAGTGATGGACGCTTTCACAGCCAAGACAGGCATTAAAGTGCAGTTTGAAGGCACCCGCGACCTGCCCACTCTGCTGCAAACCCGTCTGGCCGCCGGCAATCCCCCGGATGTGGCAGCTATCCCTGGACCTGGGGCCATGAAGGAGTATGTGGATGCCGGTGCTTTGGTTGATCTGAGCAAGGTAATCGATGCGAAGGTATTGGCTGAGGACTACAGTCCCGCCTGGATTGAGCTGGGAACCTACAAGGGCGGCTTCTATGCCCTCACCTTCGCCGCAGACGTGAAGAGCTTGGTCTGGTACCGGCCTGCTGAGTTCGCCGCCAAGGGCTATGAAATTCCCACCACCTGGGAGGAAATGGAGGCCCTCATGGATAAAATGGTAGCCAATGGCGATACTCCTTGGGCCATCGGTTTGGAATCCGGTGCTGCCAGCGGCTGGCCGGCTACCGACTGGATCGAGGACATTATGCTGCGCACCGCTGGTCCTGAGGTTTATGATCAATGGGTTAACCACGAGATTCCTTGGACCGATGCACGCGTTAAGGAAGCTTTCGAAGTGTTCGGCAAGATCGCCCGCAACAGCAACTATGTCTACGGTGGACCTACTACAGTTCTGGCCACCAACTTCGGCGACTCTGTGAGCGAACTGTTCACCAACCCGCCGCGGGCCATGATGCACCGTCAAGCCAGCTTTATCACCAGCTTCATTACGGATGCCAACCCCGATGTGAAACTGGGCGAAGATGTGTCCTTCTTTGGCTTCCCCATGATCAAGCCTGAGCACGGCAATCCCATGCTGGGTGCTGGCGACATGATCGCTCAGTTCAACGACACTCCCGAAGCCAGAGAGTTTATGAACTTCCTGGCCAGCCCCGAGGCTCAGGAGATCTGGGTAGGCAGGCTGGGCAAGCTGGGGACCAACAACAAGATCGATCCAGCCGCTTATCCCGATGATCTCACCAGGGAGATGGCTGAACTGCTGAACACCGCGGACGTGTTCCGCTTTGACGGTTCCGACTCCATGCCGGCAGCTGTGGGCTCCGGAGCTTTCTGGGAAGGCATGCTCATGTATGTGGGCGGCGAGGATCTGGACACCGTGCTTGAGTACATTGAATCTGTAGCCCAAGAGAGCTACTAAAAGCTTGAGGAAAGTTTGGTGACATGTGGGCGCGCCCTTCCCTCAGGGTGCGCCCCTTTTCCAACCTAGAGGGAAAGGGTGAAGTCCATGAAGCGCAAAACGGGGGTGCTCACATCCCTGCTCTACGTCGGCCCAGCCGTGCTGTTTCTCCTGGTTTACCAGGTGTATCCCGCCCTGCAGACAGTATACCTCAGTTTCCTGGACCGACGTTCCCAATCGTTTGTGGGTTTGGAGAACTACAAGTATGTGTTCACCTCCCAAACCATGCTGCGCGCCTTCAAGAATAACCTGCTGTGGCTGGTCTTGTTTACCGCAGGAACGGTGGGCTTAGGGTTGCTCTTTGCCATCCTGGTGGACCGGGTGCGCTATGAACGCCTGGCCAAATCCATCATCTTCATGCCCATGGCCATTTCCTTTGTAGGTGCGGGTGTGGTGTGGAAGTTCATGTATGCCTATAAGCCCTCTGGGGCGGAACAGATCGGTCTTCTGAACCAGATCATGGTGGTGCTGGGCTTAGAGCCTAAAGGCTGGCTGTTGGAGAGCCCCGTGAACAACCTGGCCTTAATTGTGGTGGGGTTGTGGATCTGGACTGGTTATTGTATGGTCATCCTATCCGCCGCGTATAAAGGCATTCCCAAAGAGCTGATGGAAGCGGGTCAGGTGGATGGGGCCAATGACTGGCAGGTGTTCAGGCATATTATCATCCCTGAGATGCGGCCGGCCTTGACCATGGTGACCACCACCATGCTGGTGAACGTGCTCAAGATTTTTGACATCATCTACGTGATGACTAATGGCAACTTCGGCACCGAGGTCATTGCCAACCGCATGTTCAAGGAGATGTTCCAGTTTGCCAACACGGGCAGGGCCAGTGCCATTGCCGTGGTCTTGTTTGTGATCATCATTCCCATCATGTATGCCAACATCCGCCAGAAGCTGAAAGGGGAGGGAGCGCGGTGACCCGGCAGAAGTTGAAGGCGAAAATGCCCCAGATCGTGATTAACCTGGTGGTCATTGTGTCCATGCTGCTTTGGATTGTGCCCACTTTGGGCTTGTTAATCACATCCTTCCGCCCCGCCAGCGATGTAGTCTACTCTGGCTGGTGGACTGTGCTCACCAGCCCCCTGAAGTTTACGCAGTATACGGTGGAGAACTACAAGACGGTGCTCAGTTCGGGAGGCATGTCCACCGCCTTCCGCAACA
>JAAYMM010000019.1 GCA_012521335.1 Bacillota bacterium
GCAGATGGACCTACGGCGGTGTTGTGGTCGACAACCGAGGTGAGATCGTGGTCGACCCCTATACCGGTGAACTAACCTACAGCTTCACCGGAGGCAACAACCACGGAGGTATGGCCGAAGTACGGGGCCGCTGGTTCCAGATCTACCACCGCAGCACCAATACCGGCCTGAAAAGGCAGGCCATGGCCGAACCCTTTGAACTGCGCTTTGTGGAAGGGAAACCAGTGATCGAGCAGGTGGAAGTGACCTCCCAGGGCTTTGAGACTGGCGGACTCGATCCCTTTCAGGAGCAGTATGCCAGCTGCGCCTGTTACCTGCTGCCGGCAGGGCCAGAGGGTCCCCAGTTTTTCAGCCAGCCCCTCGATGCCACCCAAACCTTCGACCCCCATGCTCCGCGCGAAGACTGGTATCCCGTCCTGAACCTGCGCAGCCGCTCCTGGCTGGGCTACAAGTATTTCAACTTCGGAGCTGGCCCCAAGGAAGGCCAGCGGCTCAAGCTGGTGCTCACTCTGAAGGAAAACCTACCGGGCCGCGTGAACGTCTACGCCAGTGCAGCGAAGGCAAAGTACCATGAACCAGAGCAGCCCAAGGTGCTGATCGGCACCATCGAACTAAAGGGCCTCGATAACACGGTCCACACCGTAGAAGGCACCCTAGACTCCACCGTCCTTAAGGGCAGGAAAGGCATCTACCTGGAGTTCCTCGCGGCCTCAGACAACGAGGAGATCTGTCAGCTCAACAAGCTGCAGTTTGTGGTGGAAACTGAAGATTAGGGAGCTAGCTCCCACAGCTCTAGGCTGGCCTTGAGCACACCACCTCGGGCAAACATATCCAGAACGAGCTGTGGGTCGTCGGGGTAGATCCGCGCCGTGATGCTGCCAGCCTCACCATCCCCAAAGACCTCTATGGACGATCGGTCCAGAAACGCTCTCACTTCCAGCTCCCCGCGGCGCGGGTCCACTTTACAGACATACCGTCCCCGGTGCCCCCGCCGCGCCTTGGTCGTATCCAGATACAACTCGCCCTGCGCTCTGCTTACGCTCACCGCTGCTAGGCCTTCACCGCCGGTGCTTGTCCTCCACAGCAGGCCAAACTCGTCCGCAGTGGTCTGGTGCATGTCCACACGCAGAATTGCCTCCAGGCCGCTGCTCTGCAGATCGCAGATAGCGAGGCCTCCCGACCAACCTTCCAGATCCACCTCAGAGGAGAAAACCACACCAGTTCTCAGCTGCTTTAGCTCTGGCACGGGAGCAACGCGCAGCCTCCCCGCAGCATCCAGGGAAAGCTCCCTGGGCAGCGTGAACGCACCGGCCCAGTTCTGCTCTTGAGTGGGAATCTCCCCTTCCCAAGACTGCATCCAGGCCAGCAAAATGCGGCGGTCGCTGCCGAAAAAGGTCTGGGCAGCGTAAAAGTCGGGCCCTTTGTCCAGCTCACCCTCTGCTTCTTTGCGGAACTGCCCAGCAGCATAATCCATCTCCCCCACAAAACAGAGCACGCGGCGCGGCTCCCTCTCCACGGGCGACACCAGCAGCACATGCTTTCCCCCCAAGGGGAACAGATCGGGGCATTCCCAAATGGCGCCCTGGGTGCCGTGGCTTTCGGCGGCCACCCCCACGTAGTCCCAGCGGCTGAGGTTGTCCGATCGATAGAGCAGCACCTTGCCCCGGCCGTTCTTTCCTGAGCCCACGGCCATATACCACGCGCCGCCATGGCGCCACACCCGCGGATCCCGGAAATCCGCAGACCCTTCCCGCGGGTAACTACTGATCAGGGGATTGCGCGGGTCTTTCGTAAAATGAACCCCGTCTTGGCTGATGGCTCGGCACTGCACCTGGACCAGTTTGTCCCCTTCCATCCTGACACCTGTGTAGAAGAGATGCAGCAGGCCATCTGCTGCTACTGCGCTGCCCGAAAAACAACCCCCAGCATCATAGGGCTCACTGGGCGCTAGGGCTAAGGGCAGATGCTCCCAGGTGATGAAGTCTTTGGTGCGCGCATGGCCCCAATGCATCGACCCCCAGCGGGGGCCGAAGGGATTGTGCTGATAGAAAACGTGGTAGTAGCCCTGGTAATACACCAAGCCGTTGGGATCGTTCATCCAGTGGGCCGGGGGCATGAAATGGTAGTGCAGGCGGAAAGTGTCGCCCACCCGGGCAGCCGCCTGCGCCCGGATCAGATCCGCGGCCCGCAGAAGGTCGCTGTGGTTCACGCCTTGATAGCCCCTTCCATAACCCCCCGGATGATGTGCTGCTGCAGCGCCACGTAGAAGATAATCACCGGCAGGATGGTCAGCATCAGCGAAGCCATAAGCAGCCCGTAATCTGAGGAATAGGTGCCGTGGAAGTGGAACGTTGTCAGCGGCAGAGTACGGTTGTTGGCCGAAATCAGCACCAGAGACGGCAGCAGAAAGTCATTCCAGATCCACAGGACATTCAAGATGATCAGGGATAAGGTGGTGGACCGCAAGAGGGGAAAAACCACCCGGAAAAATACCTGCAGGCGCGAGCAGCCGTCGATCATGGCCGCTTCCTCCAGCTCCTTGGGGATGGACTTGATAAACCCGTGGTAGAGGAACACCGCGAAGGAAGAACCGAAGCCCAGGTACATGTAAACCAGGCTCCAACGGCTGTTAAGCATGCCCAGGCTGCCGTAGATCCTGACCAAAGGGATCATAATGGCCTGGAAGGGAATGAGCATGGAAGCAACCATGGCAAAGAACATCACCTTGTTAATGCGCCAGTCCGTGCGCACGAAGAGGTACGCGGTCATGGCGGAAAACACGGCGATGCCAATGACGCTGAACACCGTGATCACCAGCGAGTTGAGGAAAGCGGGGACAAAGCCCATGCGCTGAAAAGCAGTGATGAAGTTCTGCAGAGACCATTCAGGCGGAAACCCAAAGGGGTTGGAGATAATCTCCCTCCTGCTTTTAAAAGAGTTCAGCAGCACCAAGAAGAACGGAGACAGATAGACCAGAAACAGCGCGTACAGAGCCACATGGCGTACCAAGCTCGCGAAACGGCGCAGTGCTTTCACTAGGCTTCCACCTCCAGTTTCTTAGTGAAGTAGACCTGCGTGAGGCTGATGGCTGCAACCAAAACGAAGAGCAAAAAGGCCTGAGCCTGGCCCACTCCGTACTGCTGCGCTAAAAAGGCCTTTTCATACACAAACATGCTGATCAGCTCCGTGGTCTTAAACGGCCCGCCATTGGTCAAGGCCAGGTTGACATCATAGACCATGAAGCCGCGCTGAATAGTCAAAAACACAGTGACGATGAAAGCGGGAACCATTAAGGGCAGAATAATGGTGCGCAAGCGCTGGAAGCCTGTGGCCCCGTCAATGGTGGCGGCCTCAATCAGCTCCCGGGGGATGTTGGACAGGCCGGCAATAAAGATGATCATCATGTAGCCGGAGTACTGCCAGACACTGACGATGACCAAGGTCCACAGGGCTTTAGTCGGGTTGGCCAGCCAAGAGTAAGATAGGAAGCCTATGTTGAGGGTACGCCCCAGATACACCAGGACGTTGGAAAAGATAAACCTCCAGACAAGTCCTAGGATGATGCCCCCGATCAGATTGGGAACAAAAAAACCGGTGCGGAGCAGGTTCTGCCCCAACACCTTGTTGCCGGTCAGGGCGTAGGCCAGCGCAAACCCCAGGCTGTTCACCAAAACAACGGTATAAAACACATACTTAACCGTACGCAAGAAAGACGTCCAAAACGCGGCATCCTGAAGAACCTTCTGGTAGTTGCTGAAACTTACGAAGACGTAGGCTTTGGAGAGGCCGTCCCAATTGGTAAAGGTCAGGTAAATGCCAAATAGGAAAGGCAGAATGATCACCGTTGCAAAGACCAGAGTCGTGGGCCCTGCAAAGAGCAGATAGGTTTTCAGTTTATCCACAAACTTTTTTTCAGATGCCAGCACACGCTCCACCCCACTTCCCCACCAAGCTAGTGAAAAAAGGGGAACATTAGGCAGCTGGGCAGCTGCCTAATGTTCCTCAGGTCATTCTACAATCCCCGCCAATAGGCCTCTACTTCAGCCAACAAGCCTGCTCGATCCACGAAATCGGCCAGATACTTCTGCATGGAAGCGCCAACCTGCGCCCAGTGGTCCGGAGGCAGGTTCAGCACGAAGTTCAGAGTTCTGCCTTCACGCACATACTCCAAGAGCGACGCTGCTAAGGGGTCTTCTGGCGTGATGGTAATGTTCTTGAAAGCTGGGATGATGCTGGCATCGATGACCATGCGCTTCTGGCCTTCCGGATCGTAGACCAGCCAGTTCAGGAAGTCTTTCGCGGCCTGCTGCTGGGCCGGAGAGTTCTGCTCTCCATCCAGGATGAAGTACTTGGTCACGCCCACTGGCACTTGGGTGTTGCCGTAATCCGCGGGATTGTCGCTGATGGGTACGGGCAGGAATCCGAACTGGTCGTTGCCGGCAGCGAAATCCTTGATCTGCGGCCAAGTCCAGTTCCCTTGGAACCAAACAGCCACTTCACCGGTACCAATCAGTTCGGTTCCCCGGTCATAGGTGCTGGCCAGAGGATCCATACGGTCGTAGTTGTACTCCTTCATCAGGTCGAAGGTATCCAGAAGGCCGTTCACTTGTGCATTGTCGGCCAGCTTAACTTCGCCGTTCTTGAGGCCTTCTTGGAACTTTTTGATCTCGGCAAAATCGGGCGATTGAGTGGCATAGGCGAGGGCGAAGAAGTGTGCTCCTAAGGACCAATCCTCGGGACCGATCACCAAGGACGCCGTACCGCTGGCCTCAATCTTGTCCAGCAGTTCGCGCAGAGCTTGCCGCGTGTTGATGGTTTTGGGGTCGAAGGTGCCTCCCAGAGCCTGCTCGATAACTGCCTTGTTGTAGATGAAGCCGTATCCTTCCACGGTTACGGGGAAAGCCAGGATGCGGCCATCTGCAGCGGTAGCCATGTCCAAGCTGTTCTCAATGGCGTCGGCCACCCATTTTTCATCGTTCAGGGCTAAGGCACGATCCTGGAAGAGCAAGACGTCGCCCGCATCCACCATCAAAAGGGCCGGAGCATTGCCCGAGGCATACAGAGCCGTAGCCCTTTCAAATGGGGACTGGCCAACGGGCACCGCAGCCACTTCAACGGTGACTCCTTCGGTGATGGAGCTGTAGTAGGCGGCGATTTCCTCCAGCTGAGCTTGGATTTCTCCCTTGGAGTTGAGAACGGTGATGTGCACGTTTTGCGCTAGGGCTGCCGCACTGAACAGGGACACAACCAACACAAACACCAACATACTTAAGCCTGCCTTAATCCGACTCACAACCCTTCCTCCCTTTTTCTTTTTATTTTTGATTGTATCACGTTCTCGAAACATATGTCAACCGGTTAACACATGGGGGAGAAAATTCTCAGGATAAGGCCAAAGCCTGCTTTTGCCCAGTCTTTTGGTCCCAATAGGAGATGGAGAACGTATGGCTCTGAAGGTCGCACTGGAGAATCGCCTCGTGCTCACCCTCTTTCCAGCCCATGCGCAGTCCACTCTCGCCCAGTGCCTCCACGGAAAATTCTCCGTCAAAGGCCGGGTAGGAGTTGCGGAAGCGCATAAGCTCGAAGAGACGCTTAACCACGGGCCTTTCCATTTCTTGTTCCGCTTCCTCAAGGGAATAATAATGGCGGTTGATGTTCCTGCCCACTTTTGTTTTTTCCAAAAGCTCCAGATCGTTTTCACCAGCCAGCAAGCCCACATAATAGACTTGAGGGATGCCTGGCGTGAAGAACTGGATGGCCCGTGCCAGAAGATAAGCCGCATCGTTATTGCCCAAAGCCGAGTAATAGGTGCAGTTCAGTTGATAGACATCGAGGTTGTTGTAAGCCGTGGTGTTGTAAATGGGCTTCACATTGGCCCCGCGGGAGAACAGATAAGCCTTGGTCTCCTCGATCTCCTCGGGGTTCAAGAGATCATGAACGTCCACTACCCCTATGCCGTCATGGGTATCCAAGGTGGTGAACTGCTTGCGGGGGCAGATCTGCAGCCAGTGCACAAGGCGCTCATTGCGTCCCGAGTAGAGACTGTAGAGCAGCAGCATGGGCAGGGCGAAATCGTACACCCAGTAACCCTTTTCCGCAAGCTTCAGCTGGATGGTGTAGTGTTCGTGGATTTCAGGCAGGATCTCTACACCACACGGCGCCAGTACGTCCCGGGTGAACTCGAGGAGCTCCCACACCTCCGGCTCCACAAAGAAGCAGTTAGTGCCCAGTTTCTTAGTGGCATAGGCAAAGGCATCCAGGCGGATGATGGCAGCGTTCTGTTCAGCCAAAAACGAGAGAGTATCGCGGAAGAACTGCCGGGTTACCGCGGAATCAATGTTCAAGTCGATCTGTTCCTCGGAGAAGGTACACCAGATCTTCTCCCTGCTGCCGTCGGCAAAGGTGACCTCCACATAAGGCGGGCGGGGTTTGCGCTGGTAAATGCGCCCCAAATCCTCGGGCGTAGGCTCACCGCCGGGCCAAAAGTCTTTGTAGCGGATAAACATGTCGCGGTAAACGGACCCGTCGCGCTTCTGTTTGAAGTCTTGGAACTGGGGTGACTGGCGGGATATGTGGTTGATCATGAAATCAACCATCAGATCGTACTTCGCGCCAAGTTCCCGGATATCCTCATAGGTACCGAAGGCGGGATCAACTACCCTGTAGTCGATGGGAGCAAAACCTCGATCCGCGGAACTGGGATAAAAGGGCAGGATGTGCAGCCCGCCGACTACTCCTTGGAGATGCTGATCGAGAATATACTTGAGGTCCTGCAAATTCCTTCCTAAACTATCGGGATACGTAATGAGCATGATCTGATTGCGCAGGGTCATTGCCAACCTCCGGTAATGTTGCATTCTTGTAATGTTAGTATAGATAATTTGCAGGCTTGTGTCAACCGGTTAACATACCTTTGCCAAAGAAAAGAGCCAGCGCGCTGCTGGCCCTGCTTAGGTTGTTTCTCTTTCCACGAGCTCCACCGGGAGACAGTTTTCCACTTCCACCGGCCTTCCTTCCACCATGTTCTCAATCAGTTTGACGGAGAGCTTGCTCATCTCGGCTAAAGGTTGTCTGATGGTGGTGATTTGGGGCGAAACCAAAGAGGCCATGGAAACATCATCATAGCCGATGATCTTCACGTCCTCAGGTACGCGTCTGCCCAATTTGCGGCACACCTTCATCGCGGCAATAGCCATGATATCACTGTTCAGAAACAGCCCATCGATGTCAGGGTGCTCGGTCAAAAGAGCCAAAAGCATCTGCTCGTACTTATCGATCTCAAACACGTTGATGTCGGTCTCCACGGTGAAAAAGGGCACGTTTCTGCTTTCGGCCACATCCATGAACGCTCTATGCCTTTGGTTGGCCAGCATGTCCAAGTGCAGGCTGCCGCACATGTGGGCAATCTTCGTGCAGCCACGGGCCAAGAGCAGCTCTACAGCCAGTTTTCCGCCCTGGTAGTTGTCCGAGGTCACATAGGGTATGCGGCTGGAGATAAACCGCTCGAACGTTACCACAGGCAGATTGAGCTTGCGGTACTCCTCAACCTCCAGAGTATGGCTGGCCATGATGATGCCATCCACCTGGTTGCGCCTGAGCATCCAGATGTACTCCTGTTCTTTGGAGGCGTCCAGTTGGGAGTTGCAGATGAGCACTTTGTAGCCGCGGGAATAGGCATAGGTCTCCACATAAGCGGTAAGCTCGGCAAAGAAGGGATGGGCTACAGTGGGCACAATCAAACCTATGATGTTTGACCTTTTGCGGAAGAGTGACCTAGCTACCTCATTGGGCTGGTAATCCAGCTCTTCCATGGCTTTGTAAACCTTTTTCCGCGTGGCTTCGCTGATATACCCCCGGTTGTTGAGCACCCGGGATACGGTGGTTACCGACACCCCGGCCCGTTCAGCCACGTCTTTGATGGTTGGCATGGATCATCACCTATCCTGTCAATTCAACAACCATTGTATCACAAACATGTTACAAGGTAAAAAGGATGATGATCCGCAGGTTACAGAGGCGGAGAGGCGGCCCCCCCGCACCTGGGAGAAGCCGCCTCTACTGTGAGCCGTTCCACGCTATTTCCAAAGATAATCCCGGGCAAAGATGGTCAAGAGCTGCCCGGCGGTCATCCCGTCATGGGCACCGGGAACAATGGCCGTCTCACTGGGGATGGAGACAGCTCGGAAGCTGTCCCTGATCTCGTTCATCGCTGTCAACGGCCCTTCAAACATCCCGTTGCCTAGGAAAACAAAGGGGACAGCACCGCCTGACTCCTCGGCAATCTGGTTGTAATTGACATCTCGGGGAGATCCGCAGAGAAAGCCATAGTATCCGAACCAGCTGTGATAGTTGTTCAGCACGGTTCCGCCAGTCATAGCGCCCATGGAGAAACCAGCGTAGGCGCGCCCAGTACGCTCTCTAGACACGTTGTAGCGTTCTTCAATGAAGGGGATAATCACTTCCACAATGTTTCTGGCTGCGTTCTCCATGTTGTAGGACTCAAAGCCTGTGCCTGGCGAGAAGTGATTGCCCATGGTGACCAGCACAGTGGGTTCCACTTCCCCTCTGGCAATGAGATTGTCGAAAATGTTGGGGGCATTGATGGGAATCAGGAAGTCTGTCTCATCGCCAAAGATGCCGTGCGTCAGATACATCACTTTGTAGGGTTCCGGACGATTGGGATCATACCCGGGGGGCAGGTAAATGCCCAGGTACCATCCATCTTCGCCCAAGATGTTAGTGTACTCTACGTAGCGCACAGTTCCCCTGCGAGCAGGATCGGCCACTGGCAGTTCGTACTGAGCACGCGCCTGCAGCACGGGATCATTTTGCTTCTCATGATAGGGAACATACACGACGTCCAGCACATCGTTGTTGCCGACGCGAAACGTGGTGACGCCAGGCGGCCGCGGGTGATCCGATGCAGGATCCCAGATGCGCTTATCTTCCCAATCCTGGGCTGGATCCCAAACACGGTACCAATAACTGAGACCTCCTGCATGCAGTGGTATGGACACGGCCCAATAGCCGTCGCCAATGGGCTCCATATCCCGCCTGAACTCCGCTCCACCCACGTGGTACCGGCCAGGCTGCCACTGTTCAGGCTGATAGCGCACACCAGGCTGAGGAAACGGAGCCGGGGGATCGTTCAGATCGCGCAGTTCCAGATCGCCGGCTAACTGCACACGGGTGGCCGTTGGATTCCTGTAGACAAACCGTACAGTGTAGCCCGTGGGCGACTCGGGGTCTTCCATGACAGTTGGCCCCTCTACGGGCACAGTGCGCCGAACCTTCCTTTGGGTCAGTAACCACTGGGAGGTGACGGGATCTTGGAAGGCGGGTACAAGTGGTGCGTGCCTATCGATCCGGTCTGGAGCACCCTGCGGTTCGAAGGCCTCATCGGGGTAAACGGTGATCTTGATCAACTGGTTGATTCTGTCCTCGTCCAAGCCGCGCGCTCGGTAGGCGGCTACAATGCGCTCATAGGATTCCACGGCACCTTGGCTGCCCAAGAGATGGTCATTCTCCCCTTGGAACAGCCACATGGGGATCTCCGCAGCGGCCACAGCTGCAGCTTGCTCTTCGTTGTTGGGGAAAAAGCCGGTCTGGATGAAGGCCGCGAAGAGATCAGGATGATTGGTAACCAAATGCCAGCCGATGATGGAACCCATGGATAGGGAGTAGCCGTAGATGCGGTCGGGGTCTACCGCGAACTCTTGAGAGAAGTTCCTGATGAGCTCAGCGGCCTGCTCCGCCTGAACATCCATGGCCTGTTCGGTTCTGGTGCTCTGTGGGGCTAAGAAGATTACGTCCTCGCCAATGGGTACATCCTGTTCTCCAAACCAGAGCGCCGGTGTACCATCACAGATCAAATGGCCGCCTATGTTATCAGCTTCGGGGAAGTATCCCTGCCCATAGCCGTTAAAGAATACCACGAGCGGATAGCGTTTCGCCGGGTCGTAGTTGGCAGGTAGGCGGTAATGATAGTTGAGCGGCAGGCCAACTGTGGGGTTCTCTAACACCCCGTGAACGAAATGGTCGATGGTGCGGTTCACCACAGGCGGACCGGTCAAGGTCAGTTTTTCTGTGCTTGCCTTGGCAAGCAGCGCACCGCTGGCGGAGTAGATGTCTGTGTTGATGTAGACCTCCGTGGGTTGATCGGGGTTGGCCATCATCCCGCCTTTGTGGGAAATCTTCGTGCCCCCGGTGAAACTGGGCTCCACCATGACCACGAGGTATCTGCCTGGCCCAGCGGGGCGCTCCTCGTTCAGCAGCAGTTGAGGATCTTCCACCGTGAAAACATCGATCACTTTCTGTTCGGTCATAAACTCCGGGTCGGCGAAGTGACCTTGGTCGAAATAGGGGTTAAAGGTGGTGTCGCGCACCGTGAAGTCCGCTGGTGTTAAGCTTGCAGCATCCACGTCCTCGGCAAACTCCAGGACCACACCAATGACCCTCTGGCCCCACCAACCAAGTTCGGTTACAGCCCGGACACTATCCACACCTAAAGCAGCTTCCGCGCCAACCGGTCCTGCAGCACCGGCAAGCATGACAACAGTCAACAGCATCGACAACGCTCCACTTACCCATCGCATCGGACGACGCATTGTACTGTACCTCCTCTGCTTGCAAGGATCTAGTCCCTAGGTGCACCCACAAACATCCCAGTAGGCCTCAAGTTGCTGTTTGCGCCTGCACACCCCTCCTTTGCTGGCGAGTCGACATGCTTGAGACTCGCGGTTTATCTGCAGCTCTCCTCAGTGTATGTCAACCGGTTGA
>JAAYMM010000020.1 GCA_012521335.1 Bacillota bacterium
AACGCGGACGGCCACAGCGTTTTATGCAGCGCCCTAAAGCCATAAAAACGCTGCACCCTGCCTTTCCAGCTGGGTGCAGCGCGATTTGGCAAAGAGATAAACTCATATCCGGGCCTTCAACATCTAGAAGACCCGCTCAGCGGAGCCGCTGGTTACTCAACAGTCACCTCAGAGAAGAACTTGCGTGCCCACGGTACCTTGCGCAAGCCGGTTACAGTAAAGGTCTCGCTCAAGTGGATATCCTCCGAAGAGCTGCCGATCATCACCGTGAACTCTCCCGGTTCCACCGTGAGGTTGCCGTCCACGTCGATCAACGCCAGCTGATCCGAGAAGAGGCGGAAACGCACCACTTTGCTCTCGCCCGGCTCCAGGTAGACCCGTTTGAAGCCCTTGAGTTCCTTCACCGGCCTGGCCCGGCTGGCAAACTGGTCGCGGATGTACAGCTGGACCACTTCTTCACCGGCCCGCTTGCCTGTGTTGGTAAGCCGGCAGCTGACCACCAGATCCTGAGCCGGTGCCAGTTCCTTAGCGGACAGTTCCAGATCGCTGAAAGCAAAGGTGGTATAGCTCAGACCATATCCGAAGGGGTACAGGGGCTCGGTGTCTGTACAGATGTACTTGCGGCTCTTGGACATCTTGAGCCGGTTGTAGTGCACAGGCTGCTGCCCCACCTTCTTGGGGA
This sequence comes from Bacillota bacterium, assembly GCA_012521335.1. GTDB lineage: Bacteria > Bacillota > Limnochordia > Darwinibacteriales > Darwinibacteriaceae > DTU010. The sequence continues at coordinate 683 of JAAYMM010000020.1, forward strand.
TGGAAACGGGCAGCTTGCCGCCGGGGTTGTAGTCGCCAAAGAGCACATCGGCCACTGCGTGCCCAGCTTCCTCGCCAGGCAGCCAGGCTTCCACGATGGCGGGAATGTTCTCGGCGATCCAGGGAATGGAAAGGGGCCTGCCGTTGATCAAAACCACCACGGTGGGAGTACCGGTGGCGAAAACGGCCTTGACCAGTTCTTCCTGCACGCCGGTGAGCACCAGGTCCGCGCGGTCATGACTCTCTCCATCCGGTTCGGTGACCAGGCCCTGCTGGTTGAAGTCTACGGCCGAAACGCCTTCCTCGCGGCGGATCAGGCCGGACAGGCCGGATTTGCCGCCAATGACCACAATGGCCAGGTCAGATTCCTCGGCGCACTTGACTGCCTCGGGAATGCCCTCGCGGCTCTCGCCCATAATGGTGCAGCCTTGGGCATAGCGCACTTCCACCTCGGGCCCCACCTTGCTTTTGATGCCCTCCAGGATAGTGACCACCTTGATGGTATCTTCGGGTGGATCCACATGGGCATCGTAGGTGTAGTCGCCCTGCACAGATCGGGTGCAGTTGGCGTTGGGTCCGATCACTGCCAGACGCCTGATGTTCTTGGGCAGGGGCAGCAGGTCAAACTCGTTCTTGAGCAGGACGATGGACTTGCGGGCCGCTTCCCTGGCCAGCTCGCGCTGTTCAGGTGTCTCGAACACCAGCTCTACTTTGTCGGGTTCCACGAAGATGTTGTCGAACAAGCCCAGTTCGAACTTGAGCTTGAGGTGGCGCCTGACCGCGTTATCAACAACAGCTTCAGAGATCAAGCCGTCACGCACGGCTGAAACCAGCTTTTCTCCATAGCATTCGATGGTGGGGCACTCCACGTCCAAACCGGCAGACAAGGCCAGAACCCCAGCCTCGCGCAGGTCGCGGGCCACTAAGTGATCTTCGTGAAGCAGGCGGATGCTGAAGTAATCCGAAACCACAACGCCCTCGAAGCCCAGTTCGCCGCGCAGGATCTCGGTGAGCAGTTCATGGGATCCCGCACAGGGAACACCATCAATGGAATGATAAGCGTTCATCACTGAGCGGGCTTTCGCTTCCCTAATCGCCGCCTCATAGGGGAAGATGTGCATTTCCCGCAGCTCCCTGGGGGACAGGTTGACCGGAGCGTGGTTCCGGCCTCCTTCGGGAGCGCCGTGGCCGGCGAAATGCTTGAGGGTGGCCACAACCCCCTCCCGGAGGTCATCGCCCTGCAGGCCCCGGACATAGGCCGCAGCCATACTGGCTACCAGATAGGGGTCTTCACCGAAGGTTTCCTCCACCCTACCCCAGCGGAAATCACGAGCCACATCCACCACAGGCGAGAGGCCTAGATGGGTGCCGATGGCCCGCATCTGCTTGCGGATCTCGTTAGTCACCTTCCGCATCGTTTCCGGCTCAAAACTGCTGGCCATCCCGATAGACTGGGGATAGACGGTGCCTCCGGGCGACATCAGGCCGCTCAAGCACTCTTCATGAATGAGGGCGGGGATGCCCAAGCGGGTCTGGGTCAGAAGAAACTGCTGGACCTGATTGGCCGCCTCGGCTGCCTGCTTGGGGAACAAGCCGCCCGCCCCGGCTATACGGGCGATCTGCCCAATACCGTGGGAAATCACCTGCTTGGCCTTTTCCACATCCAGGTTGCCCTCTGCATCCAGAATCTCCATGGGGCCGACGGAGCCCAGCTGAGCGACCTTTTCTTCCAGGGTCATTCTGGACAGCAGATCTTCCACCCGAGCCTGAATGGGGGCGTCTTTCCTTTTGTACAACGGCTCTACCATGCTGCAAAACCTCCTCAGATTAGCTTCTTCTATCTCGCGACAAGGACTCTATCCCTGAGCTCGTCCAAAACTGGGCAGTGGGCGCTCCCCTTCCTGCGAATTTTAACACCACTTCAATCAATTAGCCATATTTCGCCATTTCCCTGCTTGAAAAAGGGGCAGCTGCCCTCGGGGAAGCCGCCCCTTTGACTTTTTTCACCCTCCCACAGCTACAGGCCCAGTACGTTATGGATGTACTTCCGGGAGTCCATGGCTGCTTTATAGTTGCAGACCGGTGGGTTATCCAGCTCCACGCAGAGTACGCCTTTGTAGCCGTGCTTCTTGAGTACCTTGTACACGCCTTTGAAGTCCACAATGCCGTAACCCAAGGGGCAGAAGCGTTTCATGGGCCAATCGCCATACTCTTCGTCGTCGTGGGCGTATACATCCTTCAGATGCACATAGGCGATGCGGTCCGCATACTTTTCAAACGCCCGCACGCAGTCCATCCCGGCGATGGTAGTATGGGCTGTGTCCAAGCAGAGCCCCACCAGCTCCGGATCGGTGTTGGCCAGGAACAGATCGATCTCCTCTTCCTTGTAAATGGCCGTGTTGGCATGGGGATGGAAGCAGGCCACAAGGCCATTGTCCTTCAGAAGTTTCCCAATCCTGTTAGAAAGCTCCGCATAGCCCAAAATGGCTTGCTCATCCAAAGGCCGCTCATAGGGTTTATCCTGCCACATAACCGCCTGCAGATTCATGTACGTAGCGCCGATCTTCTTCATAAAATCCACGTACTCCACGGCCTTGGCGTAGTCTGCATCGGGATCATTGGAATAGTGGTGGTAGAGATTGGCCATCTCCAAGTTGTACTTATCCAGCAGATCCTTGACCGCCTGGGCGTCGTTGTCGAAGTACTTGGTGATAAAGGCGAAGTTTTCCACTACCTCATAACCCAAATCCGCCACTTCTTTGAGGAACTGTTCAAACTCATACTTGTGATTGTCCTGGTGGTGGATCAGCCACGTCCACCCGGTGTAACCAACCTTCACTGCTGGTTCCCTCCTCTTTGTGCTTCTTGCTTAGTTATCGAAGATTCCCAAAACCCGCGGCTTGGCCATGGGCTCCGGCCGTGTGTAAGGAGATGTAATCTCTTCCCGGGCTCTTTTGGCACTGCTCCGCTCAAAAGCAGTCATCACGTCCAGCACGTGGAAGAGCTGTTCCTGATTGGCCCGAATGGGGCGTTTGCTTCGCAAAGCCACTGCCATATCGGCAAGACCCAACCCTCGGAAGTTGTCTTGGTAGTCAAAGAGCAGCGGCATCTCTTTGTACTCTCTGCTTTCCGGCCGGAGCAGGTAGATGGTCTGGCCGAAGTGGTTCGGATCGGGCACGATCAGCGTACCTTCTGTTCCGTACACCTCAAAGCGGGAGGACTCTTTGTAGACCACATCAAAGGTGGTAAACAAAGTGCCCACAGCTCCGTTTTCCAACTCCAAAATCCCTACTAAGTGCGTCGGGACTTCAACCTCCACTACCGTGCCCGCCAGGGGCTGGCTGGTAATCACCCGCTGGGGGAAACTGGCTTTGGCTACTGCAGTCACACCAGTTACCCGGCCCAAAAGGTTAACCAGGGCGGTGAGGTAATAGGGTCCCATATCCAGCAGTGGGCCGCCGCCGTGCTGGTAATAAAAGGCCGGACTGGGATGCCAGCTTTCATGGCCCCGACAGATCATGGCAGCAGTAAAGCCGATGGGTCTGCCGATAAAGCCGTCATCGATGAGCTTGCGGCAGGTTTGAATGGAAGCTCCCAGGAAGGTGTCGGGCGCTCCCCCGATGCTCAAACCCCGTTCCTTGGCCAAGGCGATGAGCTGTTCTCCTTCTTCTTTGGTGGCGGCCAAAGGCTTTTCCGTATAGACGTGCTTACCAGCTTCCAGAGCAGCCTTGGTCACCGCAAAATGTTCGTACGGCCGGGTGAGGTTGACAATGATCTCCACTTCCTCATCGGCAAAGGCATCGTACATGGTCTCATAGATCTTGGGGATGCCGTACTTTTCCTGAGCCCTCTGCGCCTTCTCCCGGATGGGGTCGCAGAGGCCCACCACTTCCACCTGCTTGAAGTACTTGGTCAAGTTTTCCAGATAGATCCCGCTGATATCACCTACACCGATAAACGCCACTTTGGTGCTTTCCATGTGTTACCTCCTTGTCTTGAGCAAATCCGGTTACCAGATCGTATAACCGCCATCCAGCACCAAGACCTGCCCGGTCATGAAGCTGGAAGCATCCGAAGCAAGATACACAGCGGTAGGGCCCAGTTCCTCGGGCTTGGCAAAGCGTCCCATGGGTGTCTGGTTCAGGGCATCGGTGCCCTGTTCAGTCTGCATCCAGGGTTCGTTGAGGGGCGTCAGGAAGTACCCTGGAGCGATGGCGTTGACCCTGATGCCGTGGGGAGCCCACTCGGCGGCAAAGGCCCGGGTAAGCTGGTTGACCCCAGCCTTAGAGGCACAGTACACTCCCACGGGACGCCGCCTGTTGATAATGAAGGCGGACATGGAAGAAATATTGATCAGGGAGCCCTTAATGCCCAGCTCCAGCATGGCCCGGCCTGCCGCCTGGCACACATGAAACGTCCCTTTGAGATTCACATCCATGATGGTGTCGTAGTCTTCTTCTGTAATCTCCGCCATGGGGTAGCGGCGGTTCAGCCCCGCGCTGTTCACCACCACATCCAGCCGGCCGTAGCGCTGAATCACCTGGTCAATGAGGCGGTCAACTGTTTCGCGCCGAGACACATCCACGTACAAGGCTTCAGCTGGGAAACCAGCCTTACGGAACTCTTCAGCCGCTTCTTGCGCTCTTTCTTCATTGATGTCCGCGAGGATCACCGTGGCCCCAGCGGCAGCTAGGCCTTCAGCCATGGCCTTGCCCAAGCCTTGGGCCCCGCCGGTGACGATAGCTACCTTGCCTGTGAGGTCAAATGCTTGCAGCACTCATTTAGCCCCCTTTCCCATGAGCAGCCGCGCCCGCTCACAGATAGCTGCCGCGGTCAATCCATAGTGCTGTAAAAGCTCCTCGTGGCTCTGGGCCGACTGGCCAAACTGATCCTCCACCCCGATCAAGGAGGTGGGTTTGGGCGCCAGGGCCAGGGCTTCCAGTACGGCACTGCCCAGGCCGCCGATGACGCTGTGCTCCTCAATGGTGATCACGCCCCGCACATCGGCGGCGAAGCGCTGGATGTGCTCTGTAGCCAGAGGCTTCACACAGCTCACGTTGACGACGCGCAGGGAAATCCCCTCCTGGGCCAGAAGCTCCTTGGCTTCCAAGGCGGTTTTGGTCATCAGGCCATTGGCAAACACCGTGATATCCCCGCCATCCGCCATCAGGGCAGGTTCCAGCAGGCTTGCTCCGGGGGCTTCCTTAGCTAGATACTCCATGGGCGAGCGGCTGATGCGGATGTACACGGGCCCTTGGATCTCCAGGGCCAGCTCCACGGCCTCTTCCACTTCTTCAGGATCCACAGGCACCAGCACGGTCATGTTGGGGAGCGCCCGCATCAGGGCCACATCTTCCAAGGCTTGATGAGTGGCCCCATCACCAAAGTCGGAAAAGCCGTAGCTGGAGCCAACCAGTTTCACATTGGCATTGGCCAAAGCCACGCTCTGGCGCACCTGCTCGAAGGCCCGCCCGGTTAGGAACATGGAAAAGGAATGGACAAAGGGGATTTTGCCGCAGAAGGAGAGCCCTGCGGCCACGGCCACCATGTTCTGCTCGGCGATACCCATTTCAAAATGCCGCTGAGGAAAGCGCTCCCGCAGGAGGCAGGACATGGTGGAGCCGCTCAGATCAGCGTCCAACGCCACGATGCGTTGGTCTTTTTCTGCCAGCTTTACCAGATACTGGCCGTAGGTTGTTCGAGGACAGGCTTGTTTAGCCATTTTTTACACCCCACCCTCTGCGATCTCCCTGAGCGCCTGTTCGTACTGTTCAGGGGTGAGTGCTCCGTTGTGGAAACCGGCCACACCCTCAGCGAAGGAAACGCCCTTGCCCTTGATGGTGTGGGCGATAATGGCCACCGGCTTTCCTGCATACCTATCAGCTTCATCCAAGGCATCCACGATGGCTTCCATGTCGTGGCCGTTAATCTCCAGAACCCGCCAGCCAAAGGCGGCAAACTTTTCAGCAACATTACCCACATCGTAAAGAACGGCTATCTTACCGGTAGCCTGCATCTTGTTGTGGTCCACCAGGGCAATAAGGTTATCGGTCTCGTAAAAGGCAGCCGCGGTCACCGCTTCCCAGATCTGCCCTTCCGCCAGCTCCGCATCGCCCAAAATGACGTAAACCTTGTAATCACGCCGATCTAGGCGCGCCGCTAGAGCCATACCCAAACCAATGGACAGTCCCTGGCCCAGACTGCCGGTGCAGGCTTCAATCCCTGGGGTGCGGTCCTTTTCGGGATGACCCTGGAGAAAAGAACCCAGCTGTTTCGTTGTGGGCAGGTCCTCAAAGGGAAAGTAGCCGCATTCTGCCAAAGCTGCATACTGCGCCAAAACGGAATGGCCCTTGCTGAAAATGAGGCGATCCCGATCGGGGTGCTGGGGGTTATCGGGCCAATGCCGCATTTTATAGAAGTATAAAGCCGTAACCAGATCCGCGGAAGACATGGAACCGCCCAAATGCCCCCGCTGATTGACGCCCAAGGCCCGGATGATGCCTTCCCGCACCCGCCGTGCTTTCGCTCGTAAGTACTCTAGATCCCTGTTACCCATGGCTGCACGTCCTTAAGCTTCCCTGTTCAGGGAAAGCGAGTTGAGTTTTTCATAGAACAAGGCTAAGCCGCCGTGGTCGCAGGCCCCGTGCCCATCGTTGAGGAGAGCCTGCATCATCTCCATAACTTGGGCCGTCAGGGGCACAGCCACATGCAGCTCCCGGCTGGTCTCCAGAACATTACCCAGATCCTTGGCATGGAGGTTGATCCTGAAGCCTGGATCGAAGTTGCCGGAGAACATGCGGGGAGCCTTATCTTCCAAGCACTGGCTGCCAGCCAAACCGCCGCGAATGGCCTGGAAAATGTTCTCTGGATCTACCCCGGCTTTTTTGCCTAGAGTCAAGGCTTCAGCGATGATGGCAATATTCACGCCTACGATCATCTGGTTCACCAGCTTACAGGTCTGCCCGGCGCCGGCAGGTCCTACCAAAACGATGGAACCGGCCATGGCGCTGAGAACCGGTTTGACCGCCTCAAAGGCTGCTGCGCTGCCGCCCACCATGACAGCCAAGGTACCTGCTTTGGCCTTTTCCACTCCGCCCGAGACCGGGGCATCCAGGGCATGCACACCCTTTTCCTCCAGCTTCTCCGCGATTTCCTTGGCCGCGATGGGCGAGATGGAGCTCATGTCCACGAAGTACTGGCCAGGGCGCAGCACCGGATACAGGCCGTTTGCGCCGAACACCACTTCCTTGACATGGGGCGAGTTGGGCAGCATGGTGATGATCACTTCCGCGGCTTCTGCCACTTCCTGGGGGGATTTAGCCCCCGCTGCCCCTTCCTTCACCACCGCCGCGACCTTATGGTCATTGCGGTCGTAGACAGTGAGCTCGTAGCCTGCTCTGAGCAAATTGCAGGCCATGGGTTGCCCCATGAGCCCGAGCCCTATAAACCCCACTTTTCTCAATGCCGCTCCTCCTTCCTGGTATTCTCCAAAATGGCATTATAAGTGCGCTCCATATGGGCGCTCATTGCTTCAGCAGCTTGTTCTTTGTCGCGGGCCTTGATGGCCTCCAGAATGGCACGGTGATCGTTGACACCCCGTTCAATGGCATCGGAGTAATAGACAATCTGCAGCTGTTGGGAGACCAAAAACACTTCAATAGCCTCATAGATCTTCACAATCACGTTGTTCTGGGTGGCTAGGGCGATCTGCTTGTGGAAACTGTGATCGTAACGGGCAAACTGCTCCCGGTCTTGCCGGGAAGCCTCCATTTTCCCCAGCAGGGCCTCCATTTCCGCCAGCATCTCCGCTGTGGCCCGCTCGGCTGCCAAGGCGGCGGTTTTCACTTCCACCATACTGCGGGCTTCCATAATAGCAAGCACATCGTCCCGATCAGCCATCAGGCGGGGCATTAAGGGATTGAGATAGTCCTCGGCCTCGGGGTACCAGACGAAATTGCCCTCACCATGCCGGATCTGCACCAGGCCCATGGAACTCAAAGAGCGCAGGGCCTCCCGCAGGGCAGAGCGGCTCACACCAAACTCCTTCGCCAGATCCACTTCGCTGGGCAGGCGCTCGCCTTTGGCCCAGTGCCCATCGATAATCAGTCTCTGCAGCTCTTCAGCCACTTCTTCCCACACTTTTTTCCTCTGAATCTTGTTGATTGCCACGCTTCCCACCTACTTCAACAGAATCTGTAGAGGGTGCAGCACCTCACTAACGTCCCTTGTACCAGGTTCGTTGTAAGATGTCGGACCTCTACACTTCTTCTTTTCGGCAGTGCTCCATTAATTCCTGTCAATCTAGCTCGCAGATGTGAAAAAATTATCAGAAGCTGGGCACCTCCCGCCAGCCGGGACCGCAGCCGCTATCCTTTCACGGAACCCGCGGTCATACCCTTGATGATCTGTTCGTGGAAGAAGATGTAGGCGATGATCAAAGGCAGTACCGAAAGAACCAGACCGGCCATGACCAGCGGAACATGGATCCCGTACTCCCCGCGGAAATTCCACAGGCCCAAGGTGAGAATCCACTTGGCCGGCGACGAGAGCAGTACCAGGGCGTAGATAAACTCGTTCCAGAGCATGACCATGTTGTAGATGGCCACAGTGGAAATGGCGGGCTTAATCACGGGCAGGATCACATGCCAGTAGATCTGATAGCGGTTGGCGCCGTCCACAACCGCCGCCTCCTCCAGCTCGATGGGGATTTCCTTGATGAAGCCCACGAAGATGAAGATGGACACGGGCAGGCTGTAAGCCACATAAGGGCCGATCAACCCCAGCAGGGAATCGTACATGCCCAGCTGCCGGGTCATGTTGTACACCGGAATCAAGGTGACGTGGATGGGGATCATCATCCCGGCCAAGAACAAGGCATACACCGCACCACCCCAGCGGAACTTGAAGCGGGCAATGGCGTTGGCCGCCATGGAGGCGCTGATCACCACGATGAACACCGCCACTGAAGTCACCAGCAGGCTGTTGAAGAAGTAGCGATGGAATCCGGCCTGCAGCACCTGGGCGTAGTTGCCGAACTGAAACTGCTCAGGGAGGGCCCAAATGGAAGAGGTGAAGTATTCCATCATCCCCTTCAGGCTGGACATGAAGATGAAGGCAAAGGGAAAACCAGTGACAAAGAGCCAGAACAGAGCGAGGATATACTTGAGGATGGTCCCTATAACGCGCACGGTCTCTCCCCTCCCTAGTTCAGATCCGCCGAGCGGCGGGTTAAGCGCAAGAAGACGAGCGACAAGACCATGGCGATGAGGAAGATGGCCACCGCCACGGTGCTGCCATAACCCATGCGGAAGTCCACGAAGGAGCGCTTGTACATGTAGGTAGCCATTAGTTCCGAAGCATGGGTGGGCCCACCGCCGGTCATGGCGAAGATAATGTCGAAGAACTTCAGGGCTCCCACTAACGACAGAACAGCTGCGTTGATGATGGTGGGCCTGAGCATGGGCAGGGTCACATGGCGAAAGATCTGGATGCCCTTGGCCCCATCGATCATGGCTGCTTCAAAGAGCTCCTCGGGGATGGCCACAATAGCCGCCAAAAAGAGGATCATGTAAAAGGGGATGAAGCGCCAGTTAATGGCCACCATGACAGAATACAAGGCGAGTTTGGGATCGCCTAACCAGTCCTTGGCCCAGCTGAACAGGCCCGCATTGCGCAGGAAAACATTGATCAGGCCGAAGTTGGTATCGTAAATATAACGCCACATCACACCGATGGCCACAGAAGAACAGAGCAGCGGGATAAAGTAGATGGTCTTGAACAGAGACGCCAAGCGCGTCGTTTTGGAACTCAGGAAGACGGCCAGCACCAGGGCCACAGGAAGCTGAGTGCCGATGGACACCACCACCAGCTTCAGGTTATTGCGGAAGGACAGCCAAAATATGGGATCCTTCACCAGCTCAGACCAGTTCTGCAGGCCGATAAAGATCTTCTCTCCAATACCGCTCCAGTGTCATTGCTTACGAATTCCGTTGTAAGACGTCTGTCCTCTTGCAAAGTATTGTATATATTCCCTGGACCTCCATAAATTCCTTTTGTTTTTCTCAATAAATTTCCCCAAGCTAGAGCAATGTTTACATCAGGGACACAAGAATACTTAACCCCACAAGGTTAAGTTGCGCCACTTAACCTTGTGGGGTTAA
>JAAYMM010000021.1 GCA_012521335.1 Bacillota bacterium
AGTTCTACGAACGGCGGTAGATTCTTCAGGAGCGGTGTACGCGGCCCGTACGCACCGTTCTGTGAGAGGAAAGCCGCTAGGCTGATCACCTAGCGGCTACCTACTCGATTCTGCCCTTTTACAACTGTCTTACCGCGGGCCCGCCGCGCACGAACACTGTATCATCCTGAGTGACACATCCCACCAGCAGCGGGGACGCCGGGTCATGTTCTGCCCAGCGCTTCTGGGCTGAGCGGTGGTTGGCGTTGGCGTAGCAGTACAAGCACTGGTGCAGGCAGGTGTCGTAGGCACCGATGTCTACACTCTCAACGCACCCGCAGTTGGCCCGTTGATTCCTGTCTTTCTTTGGCTTAAGGGGCCTGCCGGTTATCCGCTCTATCAAGTCCCCGTCGATGCACTTACCGTGAGTAATGCCCCACTGGCTTAAGTCGACCTCTTCGGCACAGGTCGACAACTGAAGGTTGAACATATGGGCCACGGCCGACAGCTCCCTGCCTAAAAGCTGCATGTCCTGTTCAGTGATGGGCAGCAGTCCGAGATCCTTGGTATTGCGCTTGGTCTTGGTGTAGAGATCGAGAAAGCTGATCACGCAGCGCTCGCAGATGCCGCGAAGTGCCTCGGCAAGTTGGGCAAACAGGCGCACATGCTGAGCGATGGATAGCTCTGGGGTGAGAATGATAGGATCATAGCGCCAGACAATGCGCTTGGGACCGACTCGCTCGGCCAGTTTCTGAAAGGTACGCACCAACACAGCCTTGGACGGCAGGTTTTTCTCTATCCTCTGCTCATAGGGGGTCAAGGTGAATTGGAAATAATAACTGTACCCCATATCCTCCAAAGTCTGGAGATGGGGCAGTAAAGGAGCAGGATTCTTAGTCCAGAACACGATGCAGTCAACCATCTCGGGGTCGAGGCTGACCCGGCTGATCTGATGATAGCGGAACGGATTGCGCACATACACAAATCCTTCCCGCAGGCGCGCCAGCAGCCACCTGGTGTAAAAGGCCGGAATATCTGTGCGGCGGCTGGCACTGATGATCATGGAGTTCCTCCTGTAAAGCGATAGCCGCTAAAGTCGCCAATGGGTTTGTAGCCGATGCGCCGATAGATGCTGTTCGAAGTGGGGTTGTTCAAATCGGCAAACAGAGTACAGAATTCATATCCAGAATCCAAGAGCAGCTGGCTCAAGGCCGCCACGCAGCTTGTGCCATAGCCGCGCCGCCTCAGCTCCCGGGGTGTGTAGACGTGATTCACGGATATCCCATGCCGGGTGGGGCGGACCTTGGCTGCCATGGAGACAACTCTGCCGTCGTGTTCCCACAGGTACAAGGACTGCCTGGCCACCAGCCTGCGAGCTAAACGCGTGATGCGCTCAGGTTCTGGCGCGTTTGATAAACCGCTATCCTCCTCAAAGGAAGCCATAGCACGAATGACCCAATCCAAATCAGCCTCTTGGGCAGTCCGCAGCAGGCCTTCTCCGATCACGTCACGGTTCACTTCCCGCAGCTCATAGACGCGCATGGGCATATCCAGCTCGGCACGGCAGCAATTGAGGTCTGACCACAGGGACGAGAAGCGCTCCGCAATTTCCTTAGGCCCGACCACCCCGGGAAGCTGGACTCGCCTTTCCCACATTCCCTGAGCCAGGCAGAACAAACCTTCCTCCGCTGGTGCATCTGAAACCGCGTAAAGGATCAAGTTGGCAGGGACCGTCATCAGTCCTGCGAGAAGCAGGTTCTCTCCATCCCCAACCGTCACGAGGACTACTTCCTGGAAAAGGCTGGGGTTGCGTTCCACAGCCAAGGCGATGCCCAGCAGAAGGTTGTTTTTGGCCTCATCCTGCTCCAGGTGAACCAAAGTCTCCTGCAAAAAGCTGTCAATACCTTCATGCCAAGTCAGTCTCACGGCACCACTTCCCTGTTGGAATTTTGCCCCTTACATTTCTTCTGCCGAACGAGAAATCCTCCCTTATGCTCTCACTTCACTCTTCTGCGCCCTTGCTCATCAAACTCCCTACGCAGCGCTTTTTCCGTAGGATAAAACACAAAGAGCACGCAGACAGCCTGGGCTGCAAGGAGAGCCAAGCTCGCCCGGCCAATGGACTCTGTATCGCCGCCACGAAAGAGCAGCATAACAAAGGCCGACGCCACCAACATGGGCCACCCCATGACCCACCACAGCCTGCCGGCGTGGCGGTGGGCGAAGTCCCAGGTTTCCTGATTGCTCATGGACCGCGGAGTGCGGTAGCCAAACCGGGTGTTGATCTTCCGGGGCGGCCGCAGCATGAAAAGGCGCCCTAGGACGATCAGGGATAGCGGCATGAGCTCCAGCACCACGAACATGAACCACCAGAAGGCCAATCCTATTCCTCCCTCAGCCAAATCACTGCTCTGTCGGAGGCTTCTTGGCGGCTGCGCGAATCAGAAAATGGGCCGCGATGAACGACAGGCTGTATATGCCGAAATCAACCGCGAGTTCCCGCGCGCTGAAATCCGTGAGTGAGGAGAGGGAAAAACCCAAGATCGCTCGGGCCAAGCGGTGCAGAACGTAAGCCAGAAGAATCACAGCCACCCGGGCACTAAAGCGCTGCATAATCCATCCTCCTTGTAGGCAGTTGAGTTCCGTTACAGAGATATTCCCCTTTCCTGCTTCCGTATCCTGCAGGCCTACGGCATAAGCCGGTGGCGATCCCGAGGAAAAAGGCTAGCCTGCCGTACATTGGCCAAGCCAAGGAGCTGCGCGGTGAACCGCTCGAGACCGATGGCCAAGCCACCGTGAGGCGGAATCCCGAAGGCAAAGTTGCGCACATAGAAGGCAAAGGCGTTGGGATCGAGGCCCTTTCGCCTGATGTTCTCAGTAAGCAGATCATAGGTGTGGATGCGTTGGCCGCCAGTCGTGATCTCCAGGCCCCGGAACAGGAGGTCGAAACTGCAGGTCAGGCCCCCCGCTTTAGGCATGGTATACATAGGCCGCTTTTCCCAAGGGTAATCGGTGACAAATACAAACTCGCTGCCCGTTCTCTCCTTGACATACTGGCTGAGGAGCCTCTCGCCTTCTGGGTCTAGGTCCTGGGTCTCCATCCGCTTACCGTACTCCCTTTCCAGTACCGCCAGTGCCTCCGCCAAGGGAATCTTAGGTATGCTTGGTACTTCAGGAAGGCTTACCCCTAGCGCCTCAAGCTCTTGCGGACACTGCTCTGCCACATAGGCCAACATATAGGCCAGGAGCCTGTTTTCCAGCTCCATTATATCGTGTTCACTATCAATGAAGCCCATCCCCAAGTCGAGACTCACGTACTCATTGAGATGGCGGGAAGTGGCGTGTTTTTCGGCACGGTAGACGTGTCCCACCTCGTATACTCGCTCATAGCCAGACCCGACCAGCATCTGTTTGTAAAACTGCGGGCTTTGACAAAGGTAGGCCTTTTCCTCGAAGTACTGCACAGAAAAGAGCTCGCTTCCCCCTTCCGTACCACTGGCCACGATCTTCGGAGTAAACACCTGCACAAAGCCTTCTTGGTTGAGGAAGGTTTGAAATCCGTGCACTAGAGCTGCTTGGATCTTGAAGATGGGGTTGATGCGTGCGTGCCTGAGGCTGAGAACGCGATTGTCCAAAATAAGATCCGGCGGTACCTGGAGATCTGGTCCGTTAATGCTGATGGGTAAGTTCTCCGCGTGAGCCAGCACGGTGATGCGTTCTGCTATCACCTCATAGCCTGCCTTGGCCCGAGGCTCGGGCGTCACCGTGCCGCGCATTTCCACCACGCTCTCGGTGGAAATCCTGCTTTGAGCGAAAAGACCGGGGTCAGCGGCCACCTGTACCCTACCGATTCGGTCGCGGAGGATCAGAAAAGTGACTGTACTCAGCTCCCTGATTCGCTCAACCCATCCTTTGATCAATACCTCCTCTTTGAGATGTCTGGGCAGGTCCTTAACCAGCGTGCGTTCCATACTCATCTCTCCCAAAAATGAACTGACCCCTAACCAGATTTGGTTAGGGGAGCTGTGGCGCGGTGTCACCTTAGTTCACTCCTCTTAGCAAAAAACTCGTCCAGCTTGGGACGAGATTATCGCTGTGCCACCCAATGGCTATGCTAAGAGAAGCATCTTCGGTCCAGATAACGGTGGAAACCGGCACATCCTTTGCAGTCAGATGGCAACTCCAAGGTGTCCTCCCATAAAGGGCTCTTACCGGGCTTGCATCCACCCCGGCTCGCTGCCAAGGCCGCTTTTATGGCTCCGTCTCTTCATCGTCGCTGCTTATTTACTCTCCATCTCAACACAGTGCCTCTTCGCTGTCAAGCCAGATCCATCAGGAACACCTCGTGCTCAGCTCACAGCTGCTGCAGCGGCCTGTATCAGCCACCGCCTGCCCCGTCTTCTTGAGGAGCTGGAGAAAAAGCGCCTTTTCAGTGTGGGTTAGGCCAGCCAAGAGGTAATCATCCCATCTGCGCAGGACCCCGCAGAGGTCCGCTCTCAACTCCACGGCCTTTTCGGTTAGATAGATCCGATAGGCGCGCCCGTCCTCAGGGTCCGGCCTCCGCACCACGTACCCTTCCTGAACGAGCTTTGTGATGGCACGGGTCGTGTTCGCACCGTCTATGTTCAGCAGCCGAGAGAGCTCCTCTTGACGCATGCCATCGCGGTGGAACAGCTCCAAGAGAAACATAGCTTGGCCGCTGCCGATTCCGTAAGCTTTCAGCTCTTGGGCCACATGACTCATGGTCATACGATACAGAATAGACAACCAGCGGCCCACGTAATCCTCTGGACATCTCATCACGGGTATCACCTCCTGGGCTAGACAGCTGCTTCAACGCGAGGCTCACAGGAGGCGGAGCGCTTGCGTATTTGGCTGCGGGCATAGAAGAAGCTGGCCACCTGTCCCAGACCGGCTATGGTCCAAGTCACGGGATATACAGCGAACAGTACGGTCTGAGTCGGATACCAGCGGAAGACGGTAACCAGCCACAATATGCGCAGCAAACAGGCACCCACGAGTGTGGATAGCATGGGCAACACCGAGTATCCCATGGCCCTGGTTAAGCCCGGGAACGTGTTCATGATCCCGCAGGAGAAGTAAAACGTCATGAGCACGATCAGGCGCCGCATACCCAGTTCAACCACCTGAGGATCCTTGGTGTAAAAGCCCAGGAGAGACTGGCCAAAAAAGAGGGTAATACCGCCTAAGACCAACCATGTGACAAACACCAAGGTAGCGGAGATCTTGGCGATCCGATCGATCCGGTCGTAGTCTTCTGCTCCCATGCTGTGCCCTGTGAACGTAATGGCGGCTTGGTAATAAGCATTCATGGGCGTAGCCACTAGGCTTTCCACATTGGAAGAAGCAGCATTGGCTGCCACCATGGTGGTCCCAAACGAGTTTACCGCCGATTGAACGAGCACATTGGAAATGGAAAAAAGCACGCTCTGCAACCCGGCCGGCACGCCTATCTTGAGGATCAAGACCAGCTTTTGGGCGTTGATGCCCAGGCGCTGCCAGCTGAACCGCAGAACACCCTCCTGGTGCATCAACGAAGCCATGATCAGGGCAAGAGCTAAATACTGGGAGATAATGGTGGCCCAGGCTACCCCTGCGACACCCAAGCGCAAGACTGCCACAAAAAGCAGGTTGAGCACGACGTTGGCCACCCCGCTCACCACCAAGAAGTACATGGGTCTCCTACTGTCACCAACGGCGCGCAGGATCGCCGCACCGAAGTTGAACACCATGCTCGCTGGCATACCTGCAAAAATGATGCGCATGTACAGGGTGGACACGGCTAGGATATCTTCCGGCGTTCCCATCCAGCGCAGCAGCGGGGCGCAGAAAGCGAGTCCGATGATCGTGGCGGCGATCCCACCCAAGATACCCACGGCAATGGAGGTGTGCACCCCTTGGCGGATATCCTCCGCCCTGCGCGCACCGTAGGCTTGGGCCACAACCACGCTGGTGCCCACGGAGAGGCCCATAAACAGGTTCACGATCAAGTTGATCAGGGCACCCGTAGCCCCCACAGCGGCCAACGCCCTGCTGCCTTCGAAGCGCCCCACCACGATCATGTCTGCGGCGTTGAAAACCAGCTGCAGCAGGTTTACCGCCATTATGGGCAGCGCAAACATAAGCATGGTACGCGGCAATGATTGCTCTGTACTTCGCCCGTTGAGTCGTAGTTCGGTCATTGTATGGCACATTCCCTTTCATCAAGCCCCCCACCGTAGTGGATGGGGGATCACCGCGTTAGTTCACAAACACTGTGGAGCCTCTTTTGATAAACGAATAAAACCAGTGGGAGTCCTCCATGGACAAGCGGACACAGCCCGCTGAGCGTCTCTCTCCCAGGGTATAGTCCACGATGGTCCTGTGCCGATCCATGGGCAAGGAATGGAACAAGTAGGGCCCTGAAAACTGCACCCAGTTCTCGGCACCTTCGCCGAAGCGTTCGGCGAAAAACCATTCGCCCCGCTCAGCAGTTTCGTGCAGCCCGCGCAGAGTAGGAGATACGTTCTTACCAGTGGCGCAGGGCATAGTCCGCACCAAGGTCCAGTTCCCCGCCTGTCCCACGAAGACATAGGTGAGCTGCCTGTCGATATCCACCCAAACCAGCTGGTCCGTCTTGGAAGTAAACCCCTGCATGTTCACAAAGGCTTCCACCAGCTCCACGGGAAGCCGTTCAACATTGGTCTCAGGGTCAGCGGGGATGGCCAGCTTGTCCACTGGAACCCAACCCTCGCGTCCATCATCTGCCCTCACCTGATACCACTGGTAGTTGTAGTCACGAACTACTTCCACCGTTTCTCCCTGGGCAAATGTGCCTACCTCTCGGCGGGGGCTGCCCCAACCATCATACGCGGCGGTATCCCCAGTGATCGTGGCATACACTACTGAGGGCTTAACCAGTTCTTCCCAACCGCGCCAGGCACCCCCAGCCTCTGTCATACGGCTCTGGGCCAACAGACCGGGGGTGAGCAAAAAGAGCAGGCAGAGAACGGCAGCCAACTGCATCAGCTTCCAGACCATGATGATTGCAATTGCTCCTCCACTAGCAGATTCACCGTCGTGCATCATATCTCTTTCGCTAATCACGGACCTAGTCCTGCTCCCGGGAAATTTTCCCATGGGCTGGTTCAGCCGCTCTTGAACAGCCCTCCCACCATGCCCCCCAACATGGCCGCGAACAGCATACGCAGCAGCCTTTGCCACCAGAGCCAGGACAGCACAGACTGTTCCACAGAACCCAGCGCTCCCAGCAGGATGAACGCCGCTAGACCTACCAGGATTCCATGGAGCCAAGCCTTTCTAGCGCACTTTTTCCCTGCCCAGAAAGCCCCGGCGAACACAGCGAGGTGCGCGATGGCCTTAAGGAGGCCGGCCCCCGCCTGCCACGGCGAAAAGGACACGGCTAGGGCCAAAACAACCGAAGCGAGGAACAGCAAAACCAGAACCACAACCGTTCCCTGCAGCACCGCGACGGGCTGCAGCTTAAAGCCAGCGGCATCCAGATTGTTCTTCTTCACCATCCAGGTCACCCCATACAACCCTATGCCCGCTGGAGAAAAATATGCAGCCCCGAGGGGCTGCACAGCTAGCGCAGTCTAGCTTAGATTACTCATCCCGTTTTTTGCTCTCTGCAATCACCTGTTCCGCAATTTGTGCGGGGACTTCCTCATAGTGGCTGAACTCGGAAGTGAACGAACCACGGCCTTGAGTCATGGAGCGCAGGTCAATGGCATATTCGAACATCTCTGCCATGGGTACCTGGGCCTTAATCACCTGCAGGCCGCCCCTTGGTTCCATACCGAGAATTCGGCCGCGTTTTTTGTTCAGATCACCCATAACATCGCCCATGAAGGCCTCGGGAACGGTGATTTCCACGTTCATGATGGGCTCAAGCAGCACAGGATTAGCATCCAAGAAGCCCTTCCTGAACGCTAGGCCAGCGGCGATCTTAAAGGCCATTTCTGACGAGTCTACAGGATGGTAAGAGCCATCGAAGAGCGACACCCTGACTCCCTCCACGGGATAGCCCGCCAGAGGACCATCATCCAGGATTTCACGCAGTCCTTTTTCCACCGCGGGGATGTAGTTGCGGGGTACCGCGCCGCCGAAGATGTCATCCACAAACACCAAGCGGTCTTCCGCATCTGGATCCGCCGGGGAGATCTCCAACCAGACATGACCGTATTGGCCGCGGCCGCCAGTCTGCTTCTTGTGCTTGCCTTCTGCCTTGGCCCGGCCGCGAATGGTCTCGCGGTAAGGCACCACGGGAGTGCTCAGCTCGACCTCCACACCGAACTTCTTCTGCAGGCGGCTGGTGAGAATCTCGATATGCACATCGCCCATGCCGTGGATCAGGTTCTGGCCGGTGTCGGTCCTTCTCTCAACCCTGATGGTGGGATCTTCTTCCGAGAGACGTCCCAAAGCCGAGGCGATTTTGTCCTCGTCTCCCTTCGACTTCGGCTGGATAGCCAAGGTCATGTTGGGCTTCGGAAACTCGACGGGCTTTACGCCGATCTTGGCTTCTTTGGTAGTCAGCGTGTCATTGGTGGTCGTCTCTTGCAGTTTGGCCACTGCGCCCAAGTCGCCAGGACCTATTTTGCTGACAGGAATCTGCTCTTTACCTTTGATCAGGAACAGCTGACCGACCCGCTCGTCACGGCCGGTGCGCACGTTGAAGCAAGTACTGTCAGAGCGCATGGTCCCAGAGAATACTCTGAAGAGGGTGAGCTTGCCCACATAGGGGTCAGCCATGGTCTTGTAGACCAAAGCAGCCAGTTCCGGATTGGAGGCGCTGATGGTGATCTCCTCACCCTGGGCATTGGTACCGCTTACGGTGCGGTTTGCAGGCGATGGCATGCACTGCACTATGTGATCGTTAAGCAGGGAAATGCCCAGAGTTGATTGGGCGCTACCGCAGAGGATCGGTACCAACTCGCCTGTTTGAGTCCCCAGACGAACGGCCTGCTCGATCTCGGCATCTGTGAGAGCTTCCCCTTCCAGATACTTCATCATCAGATATTCGTCCGCTACCGAAGCCGCCTCAATCATCTCTTCACGGGCGGCTTCCACCTGCGCCTGCATATCTTCGGGGATGGGTGCTTCCTTGATGCTGTCTCCATCCTTGATATAGGCCTTCATGGCAACAAGGTCCACGATGCCCCGGAAACTATCGGCTTCACCGATGGGCAACTGTACAGGGACCAGCTTGGGACCGAAGAAGCTGCGCAGCTGTTCCACAACCTTGCCAAAGTTGGCATTCTCCCGATCCATCTTGTTTACAAACACAGTACGGGGCATGCCCCGGTCTTCCAGATAGGTCCAGCTTTTTTCCGTACCAACTTCTACACCAGAGGATGCACACACAACCACGAGGGCCGAATCGGCCACGGTAAGGGCTGCAATTACATCGCCGACGAAGTCGAAGTAACCAGGAGTATCTAGAATGTTGATTTTATGGTTTTTCCACTCAGCGGGAGCCAGAGCGGTATTGATCGAAATCTGGCGGCGCGTTTCCTCAGGATCGAAGTCCATTACTGTCGTCCCGTCGTCTACTCGGCCCAGCCTGTTGATGGCTTTGGCTACGAACAGCATGGCTTCGGCAAGCGAGGTCTTACCCGTACCTCCATGGCCCAGCAGGGCCACATTGCGTAAGAATTCTGTACCGTATTCCTTCACACAGTCTCCTCCTCTTAGTAAACCCTTAGGTCGGATCTAATAGAAATCTTTTATACCAGGGCTAGATTCAACAAGTTCGTCAGGATTTCCTTCCTCAAGGCGAGAAAAGCTTCCAGCCTAGATCCACCAGCCCCAGTTTTCCACGAAAACCACCAGCTGGCGCAAAGCGTCGATCTGGACAGTCCAGCCCAGAAGCGGCAGAACCTCCATAGGAAGGAAAGGTAACCCCCCCTCCTCCACCAGGGGACTCCCCAGAGGAATCAGAAAACCTTGCCAGTCCAAGACGGTGCGCTCCGGCCACAAGGTCACCTCCATGGGGCCTGCAGACACCTTCCAACCTCCCTCCAATCTCGCGGTGAAGCCTAGGATGGGAGCCAGGTTCAGGAGATTGACGTACAGCTGACCATCGCGCCGGAGGACATCCACATAACCAGTCACCTCCTGGTCGTGGACAAACACCCGCCAGCTCTCAGCACCCTCCACCAGTCTCAGATACGTACCCGACGGGTCACGGAAATAGAAATCGCCTGCATAGAAGAAGGCGTCGTCACCAAAAAGCCCAGGCACTCTCCATTTCTCTACAACCTCGGAAGACTGCAGTTCAAAGAGGGAGATCCCTGTTACGCTAGACAAGCTCAACAGTCCATGTTTGGGTATGTACACCAGGCGTTCACCCAGGGATTGAGCCTCAAACTTCCGGCTGTTGATCACTTCCCCATTCTGCCAGCGCCAGGCGTAGAGCATTTTCTGGCTGGTTACCACCAGCCACTCGGGCGAGCTAGCGTCAGAAACAACCGCCAAGCTTTCCACAGCTCCCCAAGGGTAGTTTTCCCATAAGGGGACAAATTCTTCTTCACCCCAAGTAAGCACGGCTACATATCCAGTACGCAAGGTGAAGATGAGATCGGGATATCCATTGCGGTCCACGTCTAGTACTGCACAGCCCACCACAAGTTCCCCTGCCGGACTCTTCCACAAAGGAAAGAGGTTACCCTCGCGGGACAGGTACACATAGGCCTCGCCTTTGTCAGTTAAGGCCACTACATCGCCCCAGCCATCGCCATTGAAGTCGTGAATCCCCAGCTGAATTATGGTGTCCCACAAATACTGCGCATGCCCATGCCTTTCCCAGGTGCCGGCACGTTCAGTATATAAATACAGCGCTCCTCCCCGATCTGTGCCCACGGCCAGATCATGGCGGAAGTCGCCTGTCACATCACCAACCGCCACTGCGGTCACCCTGCCAGGCACCTCGATGAACTGCTGCAGCCCGCCTTCATCCAGGACAAAGACCCCTCCCTCTTTGCCCAGGAGCAGCTTTTCCTGTCCGTCCCCGTGCAAGTCCGCCACCAGCACAGACGCCCCGAACAGTTCCGGTGCCGCCACGGCAGTGAACGATGCGGCGACCGGCATCTGCACAAGCAGTAAAATGAAAAAAACTGCGCAGATCGCTTTCCTGAACAACGGCATCCCCCCTCTGCATCCCCTATGGAGTATTAAGCAAGAACGGACGGTAATCCTGCCAAAAAACCTAAACCCAGACTCTTAGAATTATAACATAAACGGCGGGAAGAAACACCCTTGAAGGAATCCCTAGAGGATGGCAATGTGTTGGTCGCGGGGGCGCGCAACCTGTAACAGGTACGACCTGAAGCCGCAAAAAAGAAAGCCTTCTCGCCACGAGAAGACTTCGAATTACAACGGATCTGCCGTTTGTTGTCTGCATAAAAAAATGGTCGGGGCGACCTGATTTGAACAGGCGACCTCTACCACCCCAAGGTAGCGCGCTAGCCAAACTGCGCCACGCCCCGACGCAATTAATAGGATACCACGTCCTGCGCAAAAAAGCAAGTCATTTCACGGCATCCAGCTCGAATTTTCTGTGGCAGGCCCGAACGGCGTCCACGTGACGATCACGGGGGACTAAACAAGACACCTTGATCTCCGATGTGGACACAACGAAAACGGGGATGTTCTCCTCAGTGAGCGCTTCAAACATCTTCGCTGCTACACCCGGATTGGTCATCATACCCGCACCCACGATGGACACTTTGGCCACGTTATCGTCAGCGAACACCTCCCAAGCTTCTTCACCTTTGATCCGGGCGATGGTACTCAGGGTTTCGTCTAGGTCTTCCCTAGTAACCGTAAAGCTTAAGTGGGTTGTGCCCTTGGAGGCAGCGGCCTGCACGATCATGTCCACGTTGATGCCCACCTGGGCCAGGGATGTGAAGATATGACACAGGGTATGCACATCGCTGGGAATCCCTGCCAGTGTTACTTTAGCGCAATTCTCATCGGAGGCTACGCCTGTTACTGTGATCTCCCGTTCCACCGAATCCACCTCTCTCACCATGGTTCCTTCTTCATAGGAAAAACTCGAGCGTACATGAATGGCCACGCCGTATACAGCCGCCACTTCCACAGACCGCGGCTGCAGCACCTTAGCGCCCTGGAATGCCAGCTCCAGCATTTCTCCGTAATCGATCTTTTTCAGTTTCCTGGCCGCAGGCACCAGACGGGGATCGGCACTGTATACTCCATCGACGTCGGTATAGATCTCGCAGACATCCGCATCAAGGGCCGCGGCCACAGCCACAGCAGTAGTGTCGGAACCGCCGCGTCCTAAGGTGGCAATGTCGTTGTTGGGCGTTAAGCCCTGGAATCCAGCTACAATCACGACCTGCCCCTTCTGCAGTTCTTCCCGGATGCGGTCCCCGTTCACCATGCGGATCCGCGCTTTGGTATGCTGTGTGTCGGTGAGAATGCCCCCTTGGGGCCCGGTCAAGGAGATCACTGGCTGGCCCAGAGAATCTATGGCCATGGCCAACAGGGCGATGGAGGCCTGTTCACCTGTCGCCAACAGCATGTCCAGCTCTCGTTTTGGCGGATTCTTAGAGATCTCTTTGGCCTTGGCGATGAGCTGATCCGTGGTCTTGCCCTGAGCAGAGACTACAACCACAACCTGGTGCCCCTGCCTGGCCGTGTCCACTACCCGGCGAGCGACAGCCATGACTCTTTCCGTATCCGCTACCGAAGAACCTCCGTACTTTTGCACGATTACTGCCATGTTCCATCTGCCCCCTTAACAGCTAATATTAACATAACATACAGGGAGCAGGGTCACAATTAATGAGCAGTTAAAAAGGTGAGAACAACTCTGCTCTCACCTGGTCTTTCGGCCGGCATACTTCGCGTTTCGCTTTACAGGATGATGCAGATCAGCCCTCCGCTGCCTTCGTTGATGATCTTGCTTAGGGTCTCCTGCAGCTTCTCCTGAGCGTGTTCGGGCATGCGGTAGAGTTTGCTGTTGATCCCCTCCCGTACCAGGTCTTGCAGGGATCTGCCCAGAAAATCCCTTTCCCACAGAACATTGGGGTCCCGTTCGAACTCTTCAGTCAGTGAACGGATCAGCTCTTCACCCTGTTTCTCTGTGCCCACAAAGGGCGTCACTTCCGTCTGGATGCTGGCCTGCACCATATGGATGGAGGGAGCGCTGGCGGTGAGCTTAATGCCAAAGTTCCGCCCCTGCTTAATGAGCTCGGGTTGTTCAAAGGTGATGTCTTCTAGGCTGGGAATGACTATGCCGTAGCCAGTCTCCCGCACATGCTGCAGGGCCGCGGAGATCTTATCATACTCCCTCTTGGCTGCGGTCAAGTCTTGCATCAGGCGCATCAAGTGGTGATCTCCTTCAACCTCCAGGCCGGTCAGCTCAGCCAGTATATCGTAAAAGAGCTGGTTGTGCAGGACAACGTTAAGGGTGACCTTCCCGGTACCCAGATCCATGCTTTCCACCTGCACCACCTGGACGTGTTCGGCGTCCTCAAAGCTCTGTACGGCCAGCTGCCGCACATCCTTGACCCTTTTCAGGCGCATAACCGTTTCCCAAGCCAGATCAGTGTACACCTGGCGCAGCCAGTGGCCCTCCTTCAGCTCCTGGACCCACTTGGGAAGGCGGACGTTGAACTCCCGTAAGGGGAACTCCATGAGCACCTCGGCAAACAGCCGCAGGATGTCATCTGCAGTCATGCGCAGGCAGTCCAGGGGTACCACCGTTACCGCGTACATCTCGCGCAGACGGTCGGCCAAAGCCTGAGTATCCGGGCTGTGGGGGTGGGCGGAGTTGAGGGCCACCACAAAGGGTTTGCCCAACGCCCGCAGCTCTTCGATCACCCTGGCCTCCGGTTCCTCGTACTCACTGCGCGGCAGATCAGTTATGGATCCGTCCGTGGTCACCACCAGTCCGATGGTCGAATGCTCGTTGATCACCTTACGGGTGCCCAGTTCTGCCGCTTCCTGAAAGGGGATAGGATCCTCGAACCAGGGTGTGCGCACCAGCCTCGGCCCCGCGTCGTCCACGTAGCCCTTGGCACCGGCCACCGTGTAACCGACACAGTCCACCAGACGGATGCGGGCTTTGGTGTTCTCCGCAAAGGTGATCTCCACCGGGTCATCGGGCACAAATTTGGGCTCGGTGGTGGTAATAGTCCGTCCTGCGCCGCTTTGGGGCAGTTCATCTCTGGTCCGTTCTTTTAGGTAAATGTCGGTGATATTAGGCATAACCATTAAGTCCATGAAGCGTTTAATAAAAGTGGACTTTCCTGTTCTCACAGGGCCCACCACACCTACGTAGATGCTTCCGGCGGTCCGCTCCGCAATATGGGAAAAAACGTTAAACTTTTCCATTTAGGCTCCCCTCCTAAGTATACGCGTCCTCACCGACATAAGGTTGGACAGTACACTATATTACTACAGGGGAAGAAATATAACAGCATGATGAGGAAAAGGAAACGGGCCCGCATTCAGGCCCGTTTGGGAGCGTACCTTTGAGGCTTACCTGTCTAGCGCTGCACCCTCTCGCCGAACCGAAACTCGGTGCCGCGACGGAGGCGCTCGATATTACTGCGGTGGCGGAAAACCGTTACCGCACCCAGCAGAACGCCTAGTCCCACCTCTATCCAACTGGCTCCTGTCACAAACAGGATGAAGGGCAGGCAGACGGCACAAGTAATCGAGGACAGAGAAATGTAACGAAAAACGAGCAGCATAAGCACCCAGATAATGAACAGAATCAGTGCCGCGGCGGGTCGGGACACCAGCAGCACGCCGGCGATGGTGGCCACCCCTTTGCCGCCTTTAAAGCCTAAGAACAGAGGCCAATTGTGCCCTGCCACAGCTAACACCCCAGCTAGGAGGCTGAAAAAGGCATTGCCTACGCTGCGCTGGGCGAGGAGCACGGCCAAAGCACCCTTGCCCACATCGCCAATCAAAGTGAGCAGTGCCGGTACGTATCCCGCAGTGCGCAGGACATTCGTCATGCCGATATTGCCGCTGCCATACTTGCGCACATCGATCTTGGCCCACCATTGGCCAACCAAAAGGCCAAATGGAATGCTGCCCAAGACGTAGGCAGAAGCCAAAACTAATACATAAGTCATTCTTCCCTCTCCTTAGCCACGATCATGATGGGAGTTCCCATGAAGTTGAACTCCTGGCGGATACGGTTTTCCAGATACCGCACATAGGAAAAGTGCAGCAGATCCTTTCTGTTCACATGCAGCAGGAAGACTGGAGGCTTGACCTGTACCTGGGTGCCGTAGTAAATCTTCAGAGGAACCCCCTTGTCACTGGGTGGCTGGTTCATGGCCACAGCGTCGTGGATGATCTGGTTGACCTTTCCTGTAGACAGGCGCATGTTCCTGGCTTCGTTCACCGCCAGGCAGAGTTCTAGGAGCCTGTTGACCCGCTGGCCGGTGCGGGCAGAGATGAAGACCATGGGCGCATAGTCGAGGAACAGCAGCTGCTCCCTAATGGCTGTTTCGTAGTCGCGCATTGTGTTGGTTTCCTTCGAAACCAGATCCCACTTATTCACAGCTAGGATAACGCCGCGCCCCTGTTCGTGGGCATACCCAGCGATGCGCTTATCCTGTTCGGTGAGGCCTTCAGTCCCGTCAAGCACTACCACCGTAACATCGGAGCGTTCAATGGCCCGCAGCGTTCTGAGCACACTATAGTACTCCACGCTCTCTTCCACCTTGCTCTTGCGGCGCAGACCGGCAGTGTCGATCAAGGTCAGGTTCTGATTCTGGAAAACACACCTGGTATCAATGGCATCCCTGGTCGTCCCCGGGATATCAGAGACGATAACCCGTTCTTCGCCGAGAATCTTGTTAACTAGCGAAGACTTGCCCACATTGGGCCGGCCCACGATAGCGATCTTCACCGAGTCGTCCTCAGACACATCGGCATCTTCGGGGAAATGGGCGACCACATGATCAAGCAGATCACCGATGTTGCGCCCGTGTTCGGCAGATACAGGAATGGGATCGCCTAGACCGAGAGAATAAAAATCCACAGACGCCACCCAAGCTTGCTCTGTGGACTCCACCTTATTTACACAGAGAACCACTGGCTTACTGCTGCGCCGCAGGATGGCACCGATCTCTTCATCTACGCCCGTGAGACCAGCCCGCCCATCTACCACAAAGATAATCACGTCTGCCTCTTCCACTGCCGCTAGAGCCTGCTGCCTGACCAGCTCGGTTAGGACGTCTTCTTCCCAGTCTATGCCTCCCGTATCGACCACCGTGAAATACTTGTTCAACCACTGCGCATCCCCGTAGATACGATCCCGGGTTACGCCTGGCTGTCCTTCAACAATTGCAGTCCTTTCCCCAGTGAGACGGTTAAACAGAGTGCTCTTGCCCACATTGGGTCTACCTACAATTGCCACAATAGGTCTACTCATTAAACCCTCTCCTCAACAGCCATCGATCCTAGATATGGATTCTTCTCTATCAGCCCGGCAAATCCTCCTATCCAGGGTTAGTGCTGTACAATCACCAGCACTCCGTTTTGCAGATCATGCACGGCGGCACCCAAGATTTTGGCAATGAGCAGCGCCACTTCGTTTTTTTCTTCTTCGCTGCGCGCGTAAAAAATGGGAGCCCCTCCCCCCACTTGCGTGTGATCGGTGGCCACAACAGCTAGGATCAGTTTCACCTCGATCCCCCTCAGTCCAGCATTTTCCCCGCCTTTGAGGTAAGCGGTTTGCGCACAGCTCCCTCTAGAACAGGAACTCTCCTTACCGCGGTCAGAAAGGCCTCTTGGTCGTCTTCAGACGGAACCATCACTAGATACAGGCATCCGTTGTCTGGGTTCCTGCGCACCAAGGGTATAAACTCCTGTTCACCCACATCCATAAAGACCCCGATCATGGCTGACACGTCGTGGGCGATGGCCTGCATTTGCCCGAGGTTAGCCAGCGTGGCCTTGGCGTTGGGCCCTTTGGGCATGATTTTCGCGGCCAGACCCCGCTCTCTGTAGACGGAGCGGGCTGTTTCCAGGCCCACATTCATCATGACCGTTTCCTCAATCTTCAACAGGGCATTGTCGAACTGGATCTCCGCCAGCTCCACCGTGGCGATATCACCGATGGTCTGACCGGCCATGAGGCGGCTGAGCAGCAGGGTAATCACGACGCCAACCAGGAGGCAGACGCCCAATCCCTCCCACACTGAGCCACCCCACAGCTCAGCCGTAACCGCCACCGCCAAGGCAACCCAGATGGACAGGTAGTTGCGCGCTTCAAAAACCCGAGCAATGCCCTCAATGTAGGCGGTACCGCGCTTGACTAACTCGGTGGACTCCATGGCCCCTAAGGTGAGCCGCTCCACGTTGCGCACTTCCCGGAACTGGGAGGCCGCCAAGATGAGGAAGGAGACAGCGGCGTACTCCTTTTCTAAGACAGCAGGTACAATCACCGCACCGATAGCCGCGCCGATAAAGCCCACGAAGAGGTGCACCGCCCAGCCCTGGGGATAACTGGGGTACTGCCGATAGTCCCGGCGCAGCATATATAAGCGGGCTAGAAAGCCCGCACCGGTTCCCGCAAGCAGAGTGAAAATGTGGCTCATTGCTCATCATCCGCATCCTGGTCCCGCTCGGCCAGCCCGGCTTCTCTGCGGAAAAAGCCAGCTAAAGAGCCGATCCTCCCTCGGCTGATCAGCAGATAACCGCCGCCCACCACACCTACGGCAACTAGCGTCCAGATTAACGAGCGGCTGGCTCCGCTCCCGATCTGTTCCTGAGCCTCCTGCCTGGTGCTAGGGGTAAGGCCCGCCGCCGCGGGGATTACTTTGGCAAAGAGCTCGGCCGCCTGCTTGGCATGATCCAACTGATTAGTATGGGCTCCAAACTCCAGAAGGATGATTTTGGGCCCCAGGTCTTGGTTGTAGTTGCCCTTAGCATCGAAAATCCCTTCCACAATCCCGGGATACATCTTGTCGGCAACTGCTTTCAGGCGTTTAGCGTATTCCAGGTTCGCTTCCCGATTCTGATTCTGCCTGCCCACCACTATGCGCACTTTGGTTACAGGTACACCCTCCACCTCGGCTTCGTAGACTTCTGGCGGAGTCGCATCGCGGTGCACATCAATCAGAGTGTCGGGCTGCTTCTGCAGCAGCTCTACCGCCGTCCGCCGAGAACGCACATACGCCTGGCCGTCATGGGGAATGTGGCTGTTATCGGACCAGTAAACAGTGATGCCCTGCTCCTTTAAGGCATCAGCCAGTACTCTGCCCACTTCCAGCACATCTCCTCTGCCATCGTCACGGGACTCTGTACCGCTGGTCGGAACATAGGACTCATCATTGTGCGTGTGGTAGATGCCGACAACGCCGCCAGCCTCTTCTGCCCTGGCCACCTGGGCCCCAAGGAGTTCTGAGGTTACATCGGGCAATTCCACCGTCTCCACGAAGCGGACCAGTACGTTGTCCCCCTCCGTCTGCACTACTTCGTAAAGGCGGTTATCTCCCGCGATGTAACTGTCTCCCGGGTCCAGTTCTCGGGCGGTCATGGTGATGGTGCGCCCGGTCTCATCCACCAGAGTGAAGTAGCCTCCATCTCTCCGTTCTTCCGCGAGTCCTGGCGGCGAGACGTTAAACGTCAGCAGCAAGCCGAGGAGTACCGCAGCTAAGCTCAGGTTTCTTTTCACTGACCGTCCCCTCCCTCGGCTAAGCGCTCTCTTGTTTCTCCCACAAACTCCGCCAACGCTACTGCGATCAAACCAGAGACTATCATGGCATCGAACACGCCAGCCCCGCCCAGAACGACACGGGTGGGCATATTGGACAGCACTGCCTGGGCAAAATGAATGAGGTCCACCACGAACAAGCCCATGACACCGGCGATGAAGGACGCCCGGCGGGAGCGGCCGGATAGATACCCCACGATACCCGCCACAATACTGAACAACCACAGCGGGTCAATGAACAGGTAGGGGCTGGACGGGTCAAAGTCGGTAAACTGGCTCACCCCGTAGATCACGCCGCCAGTTACGAGGGCAGCCACCAGTGCCCGCACCCTTTCGCGGGCGGTATCGGCCCTGATAAGCAGGTAGATCACCAGTCCCAAAGGAACCAGGCCGCCTCCTAAGTTGATGCCCACGCTGGTGCGGCCCGTACGCAAAGGCAAGGTGATAAAGCTGCCGCCGATCATGAGAGCGATGGCAACCAAAGCTTGAGTGTCTGTCAAGCGCATACGATCCAGCAACCGCTGACCAACGCCGAAGTAGATGAGCGCCGCGATCACCAGCAGCAGGACAGTTCCCACCGGCATGTGGATCCCTCCCGTTACTTAACTCAACGCCTGACTGTAGTGTTCCCGGCTGCCCCCGGTGTATCCAAAAAAAATCCTGTAGGACTGCGCCTACAGGATTCTGACCTTATTCAGTTACTTCAGCAGATCGTCTTTGAACAGATCGCCGAACATGTCACCGATGTTTGTGGTCAGCTCTTCCCGATCAGTTCCTTCCACGAAATTGGGCTGGGCCTGCTTCGGTTTGGGCTGAGGCTGCGGTTTGGGCTCAAGCTCTTTGATGCTCAAGCCGATGCGGCGAGCTTCCG
Source organism: Bacillota bacterium (assembly GCA_012521335.1). GTDB lineage: Bacteria > Bacillota > Limnochordia > Darwinibacteriales > Darwinibacteriaceae > DTU010. The sequence goes on from JAAYMM010000021.1 coordinate 19,581, forward strand.
GATCGACGCTGATCACTTTGACATCCACTTGGTCACCAGGCTTAACCACATCTTCTGCCTTCGCCACATGCTTGTGGGACAGTTCGCTGATGTGGACCAAGCCTTCGATGCCGTCCTCGAGTTTCACGAACGCACCGAAATCCACTACCCTGGTGACTTCCCCGGTCACTTTCTGACCGACTGCATAGCGTTGATCCACAGTTGTCCAGGGATCGGGAACGGTCTGCTTCAGACCCAGAGAGATGCGCTCCCTTTCCTTGTCCACGCCTAAGACCATGACAGTAATTTCATCGCCTTCGGATACCACATCGGACGGATGGTTGACCCTGCTGTAGGCCATTTCCGACACGTGGAGCAGACCTTCTACGCCATCACCGATATCTACAAAGGCGCCAAAATCTGTCAGCCGGCGAACAACACCCTTTACCTTGGTGCCGGGCTGCAGCTTGGCAAAGGCTTCTTCCTTGGCCTTAGCGTGCTTCTCTTCCAGCACAATCTTATGGGAAAAGACCACGTTGTTCTTGGAACGGTCAAGTTCAATGATCTTCAGCTCCAGCTTTTGGCCAACGTACTTCTCCAGATTATCTTCAAAACCACGGGAAACATGACTTGCAGGGATAAAGCCACGTACGCCCACGTTGACCAACAGTCCGCCTTTGACCACTTGAACAACCTTGGCCTCTAAGGTCTCTCCCGTTTCGTAAAGCTTCTCAAGGTTTTCCCAAGAAAGGTCAGCATCAGCGCGCTTCTTGGACAGGACAACACTGCCTTCAGCGTCATCAACCTTGAGCACCTTTACAAAGATCTCATCGCCTACGCTGACAATGTCCTCAGGATTGGCATTGGCGATGAAGCTGAGCTCGTTCAATGGTATGCGTCCTTCAGATTTATAATCGATGTCCACCAGCACCTCATCACTGGAAATGTGAACCACTTTACCCTTGATGATCGCGCCTTGGGTGGGCATTTGGAGATCATACTCGCTCATCTGGACTTCATGCAGCTTTGCCTCTTGGCCATCTGCCTCCTCCTGGACGGGCTCTGCTGCCTGCTCCGTAACCTCTGCCTTTCCTTCGGTTGTTTCTTCCGGCTGTGTTTCGACAGGTTGTACTGTCTCTTCCATGGTCTCTGTCACTTTCTCTTCACTAAATTCGCTCATTCTTGTAAGTACCCCCTCAATTAACCAATCTGGAGTAGAGGCTCCGGCCGTTACACCAACTCGTCGAACGCCAGTAAACCACTCACGCTCGAGTTCATCTGGTGTTTCTATATGATATGTGACCGTTCCCTGCTCCTGACATATTTCCGCCAATCTCTTAGTGTTGGCGCTGTTTCGACCTCCAATAACAACCATTACATCCACTTTGGCGGCCAATTCGCGTGCCGACGTCTGCCGCTGTTCGGTTGCAGTACAGATGGTATCAAAGGTTTTCAGGTCCTCCACTTTCCCAACCAGTTCGTCCACACAAGCCTTGAAGTTTTGAACTGATTGAGTCGTTTGTGCTATAACACCGACGCGACTTGCTATCGGCAGCGTGCTGATTTCTTGAGGGTTACTCACTAC
>JAAYMM010000022.1 GCA_012521335.1 Bacillota bacterium
ACTCCCCCTTTGTCAACCCTGATATCGCGGTGGAACGGCGCAATTTCGTACTAACCCGCATGCAGGAAGTAGGCTTTATCACTGCCGCCGAAGCAGCCGCAGCCAAAGCTGAACCGCTGGTCCTGGCAGAACGCCAGCAGCGGGTGGTGCAGGCGCGTTACTTCGTGGACTATGTGGTAGGCGAACTAATCAACAGATACGGTGAAGACATGGTCTTCACTGGAGGTCTACGCGTCTACACGACGCTGGATCTGGATATGCAGCGGGCCGCGGAAAAGGCTCTCCAAGAAGGGCTGCCAGTGAACCGATCGCAGCAAGGCGGCTTGACCCAACCCCAAGGGGCCATTTTGGCACTGGTTCCCCAGACCGGCGAGATTCGCGTGATGGTGGGCGGTCGCGGTGAAGACAGCTTCAACCGCAGCGTGCAGGCACTCCGCTCCCCTGGCTCGGCCATCAAAATCTTCCCCTACACGGCAGCCATTGATCAGCGCCTGATCACACCGGCTACCGTGTTTGCGGATGAGCCCACCGAGTTCAAACTGGTCACAGGAGAGGTTTGGGCGCCCCAGAACTATTACGGGACGTTTGCTGGACCGATTACGGTACGCGAGGCTTTGGAAGACTCCCTCAACGTGGTAGCAGCGCAAGTGGTGGATCGGCTCGGGCCGCAGACAGTCATTGACTACGCAAAGAAAATGGGTATCAGCACCTTCGTCGAGCAAGGCCGGGTGAACGACATCGGGCTCGCCCCCTTGGCCCTGGGCGGCATGACCAGGGGCGTCTCCCTATTGGAGCTGGCCACGGCCTATGGAGTGCTGGCCAATCAGGGCATCAAAGCGGAGCCATTCGCCATCTGGAAAGTGACCGACATCAACGGCAAAGTCCTCTATGAGCATACACCCCGTTACGAAGTGGTGCTCAGCGAGCAGACCAGCTATATCATGACTGATATGCTTCGGGGAGTAATCGAACGCGGCACAGGCAAAAACGCCAACATCGGTCGGCCGGCGGCTGGCAAAACGGGAACCCATTCGGATTATATGGATGCCTGGTTCGTGGGCTACACCCCTGACTTGGTGGCAGGGGTCTGGTTCGGAGAAGACAGTCCCAAACGCATGGTTTACCAGGGCGTGATTTACGGCTCTTGGAATGCGGCTACCATCTGGTCCAATTTCATGAAGGAAGCTCTGAAGAACACGCCCGTACGTGACTTCCCCAAGCCCAGCGGCCTGGTGGAAGGCATCTTGATTGATACCAAAACCGGCCTGCTGGTGCGGGACAACTGCAACTTGCCTCCCGAGGAAACCAGGAGGGAAATCTTCATCGCCGGAACGGAGCCCACAGAATACTCGCCGCGCTGTTCAGAACCCTGGTGGCGCAGTATACCGTTCTTGGGGCAGTAAAAAGCAAAAGGAAGCGGCATGTGCGCTTCCTTTTTTGCTGCCTGTGGTCGTATGAAGAGAGCTTAGCGCGGCGGATGGAGATCGACAATAGTCACTCCGTGCCCGCCCTGATTGGGTTCTGCATAGCGGAACTCCTTCACGTGGGGATGGCCGGCCAAGTAGCGCTGGATCGCCTCCCCCAGCGTACCCGTGCCCTTCCCATGGATCAAACGCACGCGGCCAATGGAGGAGAGGAAAGCATCATCCAGATACTTATCCACCAAAGCCAGTCCTTCTTCCACAGTCTTGCCTCTAAGGTCCATTTCGCTTTGAATGCGCGCGCTTTTGGCCAGATGGGAACGGCGGGGCGTACCGCTGGGCTTGCGTCCTTCAGCTTCCAGACTGTCCACACGTTCCAGATCGGAAGCCTTCACAGTGATCTTCATGATGCCCACTTGCACCAGAACATCATCGCCTGCCCCGGGAGGTTCCAGGACATACCCTGTCTGCCTTAGACTCTTGATGCGCACTGCTTCGCCCCGTTTGAGGTCTCTGGGCCCTTCGGCTCGAGGAGTCTCCCGCTCTTTGCGGCGCAGCTCATCGCTGCGGGCCTTCAGCCGCTCGCGGTACTCCTTCACGCTTTCCTCCAGCTCTTCCCGGCCCATACGCCGGGCGGCGCCCAGAATCTGGTTGAGCTCATGGTGGGCTTCGTCTAAGAGCTGTTGCGCCTCGGCCCGAGCTTCCTCCAAGATCTCCTCACGGCGCTCGCGCAGCTCTTGAACCTTCCGCTCATACTGTGCTTTCAGCTCCTCGTACTCCTCCCGCAGACGTCGGGCTGCTTCCCGATCCAGTTCAGCCTGGCGGCGGCTGCTTTCCATTTCCCCGATCAAGTCCTCAACCCGCACATGCTGAGAGGAGAGCAGAGCCTGACCGCGCTTGACAATCTCGTCCTGCAGCCCCAACCTTCGGGAGATGGCAAAGGCGTTGCTCTTGCCGGGAATACCGATGGCCAGACGATAGGTTGGCCTCAAGGTCTGCAGGTCAAACTCCACACTTGCGTTTTCCACACCCTCATGGCTGTAGGCATAGGTCTTCAGCTCGGAGTAGTGGGTAGTCGCTACCGTATGGATCTTGCGGGTGCGCAGATAATCCAAGATGGCCGTGGCCAACGCCGCGCCTTCGGTGGGATCGGTTCCAGCCCCCAGCTCATCCAGGAGCACTAAGGAGTTGTCTTTGAGTTCCTCCAGAATCTGCACGATGGTACTCATGTGCGACGAGAACGTGCTCAGACTCTGCTCAATGCTCTGCTCATCGCCAATATCCGCGAAAATGCCATCAAACACCGGTAAAGTGGAGCCGGCCGCTGCGGGGATGTGCAGGCCGGCCTGGGCCATGAGGCAGAACAGCCCGACGGTCTTGAGGGTCACGGTTTTGCCGCCTGTGTTTGGCCCGGTGATCACCAAGATATGAAAACCCTCGCCCAGCCACACATCGATGGGTACCACTGTGCCCGTGAGCAGAGGGTGTCTGCCCTGTTTGATGTGGATTCTGCCTTCCCTGTTGATCACGGGCTCCACACCGTCGATGGCCCGGCTGTAGCGAGCCTTGGCGAAGATGCAGTCCAGTTCCGTCACGACCTGCAGGTTATCCAAAAGGACCTGAGCTTGGTCGCCCACGGCCTGGCTCAGACGCCTCAGAATGCGCTCAACTTCCGCCTGCTCTTGCTGTGCCGCCACGCTCAGTTCGTTGTTCAGGTCCACGGCAAAGGCCGGTTCCATAAACAACGTGGCTCCGCTGCCAGATTGATCATGCACGATACCCTGAAACTTGCTGCGGTACTCGCTTTTCACCGGCACCACGTAGCGCCCGTTGCGCACTGTGATAATCGGTTCCTGCAGAATCTTCTGCATAGCGGGAGAATGGATCAGGTTCTCCAGCCGCTCTCTAAGGCGGTTGGCTAGTGTACGCATTTTGCTGCGGATTCTCCCCAGTTCTGGGGAAGCCCAGTCCCGCACCGATCCATCATGATCCAGACAGCGCTCGATCTCCTCCCGCACTCCCTGCAGGGGAACAAGGCCCTGGCGGAACTCGGCCAAAGGACCGTCTTCCTCAGCTAGATACTTCCTCAGCTGGGCGACACAGTACAGAAAGTCGGCCACGGCGAGCAGCTGCTGGGGATCCAGAACACCGCCCAAGCGGGCACGGCCCACAGCGCCACGAATATCGCTCGCCCCCCCGAATGGTGCATCACCGTGTTTCCACAGCAGGCGCACGCCTTCAGAGGTCAAGCTCAAATCCCGCACCACTTCCTGCACATCTGTCTTAGGCAGAAGCTCATTGATCAGCTCCCGGCTGAGGGAAAAACTGGCCCGTTCGGCCACTAGCTGCCGCACTTTGGGCCATTCTAGAACGCGTAAGCTTTTCTCGTTCATCGCCATATCACCTCACAGCACACCACGGAAGTAGTGGCCCTTGGTATAGTCTCCAGGCAGGTTTACCTGCTCTCCGGAGAGGCCGCGTCTGTAGGCCCCCACTACCTGCTCGATCCAGTCGGGATCCTTGGTGCGCCCCTCGATTCTCACGTAACTTACTCCGCTGGCTTGCACCTGCTCCAAATGGCTCAGCAGAGAGAGTTCTTTGGAGTTGAAGATGTGCGTCCGGCACCAACGGTCGAACTGAACAGGGAAAGCAAAGCCCTTTTTGTCCTTAAGCTGAACCTTCCGGCTCTGGCACTGCAAACGGCATCCCTGATCCCGGAACCAGCAGTGCTTAGTCACCATGGACTCCACAGGCCCGTGGGCAACAATGGCTATACCCAGTGGTGCCCTTCTGCAGATCTCCTTGATCTGGCTGAGCTTGAGCTCCAACGAAACGGTAACCAAGTCTGCCCCTGCCTCAGCCAGCTGCTGAACCGCCCAAGAGTTAAAAACGTTAAAGGACCAGTCTGTATGAACCGGCAGCCCAGGAGCGAGCTTCCTCACCTTCTGCCAGGTCCCCAAGTTGCCCAGAAGCACTCCGTCGAACTTGTGGCTGCGCAGAGCCTGCTCAATCTCTGAGAACATGTGGTTCTCCGTGATTCTCTCTAGATGTACGAAAACAGGAACCCCAGCTTGCTCGCCCAGCCGCCAGGCCTGATCCAACTCGCTCAGCCAATCCTCTGGTTCTCTGCGGAAAACTTTTCCGGAAAAATAGATCAAGTCCGCTCCGGCAGCCAAGGCCGCCGCAGTACCAGCAAGATCAGAGACGGTCACGGCCACCTGAACGTCCTGGGGTGCGGCTTGAGGCGGCAGGGGCTCTGCAGGCACGACAACAGAAGACAGCTGCCTGGCCCTGTAGCGCGCCAGGCGCGCCCTTTCCCACAACTGCACCAGCTCGCGCCGGAGCCGGTTCACCTCGCTTACGGGCAGGTGCAGGCCTTCCTCCAGATCCGCCTGAAACTCCACTATCTCTATGGGGTCGTTACCCAAACGAAGCAGCTTCTCGCCGAGGAGTTCCCTGGTGAGCCCTCCCCCTCTCGCCGGCTCCGCAGGGGTGGAACCAACCGCGTGCACAGATAACCCGTCTTCATCAAGCAAGGTAAGCTGTAGGCATTCGCCTAAACGCAAAGCGGCCCAGAGGTGAGCCGGCACCCGGCGCAGAGCCTTCGCTGAGCTGTAGGTTTCCCGTGCGCTTCCCGTGCGCTCAGTCTTGCTTGGAGGATAGTATGTAATCAGGTTGCGTGGCGGGCGGTCCTGGATGTAGGCGGTGGTGAAGCCGCGGTTGAACACAGAGCTGAGCTCGGTTTGGTCGTAGGGCTGACCGTCCAAGGCAGCCCGGTAGGTGCGAACCACAACGCCCACATAATCGGGACCTTTGAGCCGCCCCTCGATCTTAAGGGACGCTACTCCCGCCTCTCGCAGCTGGTCCAGGTGGTGGATGAGGTTGAGATCACGTGGGGAGAGGATATACTCCCCTGGCACCTCCAACCCCTGCAAGTCATAGGGCTGGCGGCAGGGCTGAGCACAGCGCCCTCGGTTGCCGCTGCGCCCCCCGATAAGGCTGCTCATCAGACACTGGCCTGAATAACAGATGCACAGCGCACCATGGACAAAAACCTCAAGCTCTGCTGCTGTCTGGCGTCTGATTTCCTTGATGGCAGTCAAGCCCAGTTCACGGGCTAGCACTACCCTTCGCAGCCCCAGTTCTTGGGCGCGCTGAACATCCCAGGTGCTGTGCAGAGTCATCTGGGTGCTGCCGTGCAGCTCCAGTTCGGGAAGCTCGTGCCGAGCTCTCCAGATCAGGCCTAGATCCTGCACAATCACAGCATCTGCTCCCCACAAGTAGAGATCCTTCAGATATGCTAAGGCCTGCTCTAACTCATCATCGCGCAGCAGGGTGTTCACGGTTACGTAGACCTTGACTCCGCGGACGTGGCAGTAGTCCAGAGCAGCCTGCAGCTCCTCAGGGCCGAAATTGGCTGCTGCTGCCCGTGCGCTGAAACTCTTCCCGCCCAGGTATACCGCATCAGCGCCGTTTTCCACTGCCGCCCGCAGGGCCTCGAACGAGCCCGCAGGTGCTAACAATTCCACGCGTGTGCCTCCTCAAAGCTGTGCAAAATACTCGTTGATGCCCATGAGCAGCGCCCTGGCCACCTCCAAACGGTAGGTAGGTTGGGACAACCGGGCAGCTTCCTGTGGGTTGCTCAAGAAACCTATCTCCACCAAAACAGCGGGCATGGTAGTATTCCTGAGCACATAAAAGTTGCTGCGCTGCACGCCCAGATCAACCGTATGCAGCCGGCTCACCAAAGCGCGCTGCAGCGATTCTGCCAAAGCCAAATCCTGGCTTTTATAGAAATGAACAGAAGTTCCTTGAACGCTGCGGTCATCGTGCCAATCATTGTGCAGGGAGATAAAAACCTGCCCCTGGCTGCGGTTGGCAACTGCCACTCTAGAAGCCAGCTGCCCATTTTCCTGAGCTGCATAGACTGTGCCCCAGGCCGGATTGCTGTCGCTCTGCCTGGTCATGATCACTTCCGCCCCGGCCTTTTCCAGCATACCTTTGAGTTCCCAGGCGATGGCCAGGACGTTCTCCGCTTCCGTGGTGGTCCCCACTCCCACCGTACCCGGATCCCCGCCTCCGTGGCCTGGGTCCAGGACAATTACCTTGCCCTTTAGCGGCTGCAGCCCTGGCCGAGCCCCACCGGTCAGGCTGGACAGTACAAACATGGCCATCATGAATACTGTGGCCCATAGGTTGGAGTACAAAACAACAGTTTTGCGCACAAGCGAACCCCCCAGCTCAAACTAGCAATGTCTTCGAGCCGAGGGCGGCAATACCTTTAGGCAAGTCTAGGCGCCGCTGCCAGGGAACGCAAAGTGACCCAAGAAAACCCTGCTCACGCAGGGTTCCAGCGATATGAAACAGAGCTCTGCGATGGATAGAGCCAGTTCGGCCGCTGGATCTCTTCCGGCCAGTAGTGGTCAAGATAGTCGTAGACGTAAGGCAGGAGCAGATCCATCTGCTGCAGCACCACAGACTCGCTGAGCATAGCGTTGAGCACGGCGATGTCCACGGCGCTGGACACGATGAGCACAACCAGCACCACCGCCACCACCTTCAGCACTCCGAACAGGGCACCCCCCAAGTGATCAAGCACTGAAAAGGGAGTGAAGCTGATGGCCTTCGACCACACATACCCGAAGAAGGCGCCCAGCAGGCTGATGCCTAAAAGCAAAGCCACAAAGGAGATGGTCTGGGCTTGCCAGGTGGACAGAGCATAGTGCTCCAGTAGTACCATGGCCAAGCTCTGGTAGCTGTGATAGGCGATGATGATCGCTAGGATGGCCCCCATGAGGCTGAACAGCTCGCGAATTAGACCTTTCTTGAAGCCTTTGAGCAGACCCAGCGCCAGAAAGACGAGGACCACCAGGTCAATCCATTTACCAACCATGCCGACCCTCCAGTTACTTGACCTCTTCCATTAAGGCCAACAGCTCCTCATGCTCAGCCTTGAGTTTCTCCAATTCATTGAGAAGGTTGAGGGCCACCAGAATCGCCACCCGGTGCCGAGGCAGCAGGGGATTGCTTCTCTGCACTTCAACCAAGCGCGCGTTGACTGCAGCAGCCAAGGACTTGATATACTCCTCAGAAGCCTGGCCTCTCACAACATGCTCTTCGCCGAGAATCTGGACCCGCACCGATCTTACCTCTTGCTCCGTGCTCACGACCCATCCCTCCCCCTTCTCAATTCTACTCCTCTAGGTCATTTCCTGCTAGCGGATTTCTGCTCCAAAACGCTGCCGCAACCCCTCCACGCAGCGTTCCATAATGGCGTTGATCTCCTCGTCCTTCAGGGTACGCTCCCCCTGGAAGCGGAAGGAGAAAGCCACGCTCTTCTTGCCGGCAGGAATCGGCTGACCGGCATAGACATCGAACACCGAGACCTCCTGCAGTAGTTCACCGGCCAGCTCGCGCAGGGCCAATAAGAGATCACCTACCGGCTGCTCATCCTCCACCACCACGGCTAGATCGCGGTCCACGGCTGGAAAACGCGGCAGGGCCTGGAACGCCGGTACCAGCTTAAAGAAGGGTAGAAGCTGCTCTAGGCTCAGCTCCGCCGCATAGACCCTTCCCGGAATTCTGTAGCTGCGCAGCACCTGCGGATGGACTTCCCCAAATACGCCCACCTCTCTGCCCTTGTAGCGCAGCGTCACCTGGCGTCCTGGATGGAAAGCGGGGTCCTGCCCCTTAACCCACTCCAGTTCGGGCCAGGGCAAGAGCAGTTCCAGCAAGCCCTTTAGGTCATAGAAGTCGTACTCCGCCTCGGGCAGGGCCCAGTGGGCAGCCTGGCGCTGGCCCCAGAGCACTACGCCCAACCGCCATTCTTCCGCGGGCTGCTCCACTAGGGGCAGCTCGCCCAAGTAAACGGCACCAAGCTCAAACAAGCCTGCCCTAGTCTGCTGACGACTGGCATTGAGGCTCACAACCTCAAGCAAACCAGGCAGCAGGCTGATGCGCAGTGCCGACAAATCTTCGGAAATCGGGTTCTGCAGCCTGATCACAGCCGCCTCTCCGCGCAGCAGCCGTTGATGGTGGTCGGGTTTGCCAAAGCTGTAGGTGAGCGCTTCCTGCAGACCAGCTCCCACCAGCACCTCCCGGATGTACGCGGCCCAGGCCATACGCTCGCTCTGTCCGCCGGCACCCGTCCTGTCTGGCGGCAGCGTGCTGGGCAGATTCTCCAGGCCCCAGATGCGCACCACTTCCTCCACCAAATCCGCGGCAAGCTCCACATCACCGCGGTGTGAGGGAACGGTCACCTGCACGTGCTCTTGGGAAACCTCCTCTAGCTTGAACTCCAAAGAGCGCAGAATGCGGCAGACAGCCTCCCTGGGAACTGCCACACCCAGCAGCCTTTCCACTTCACGAAGATCGAAATCAATTACCTTGGGAGCACGCTTGGCGGCAGCAATATCGATGTGCCCCGCGTAGATCTGGGCCCCAGCTAGTTTCTGCAGTAGGTGCAGAGCCCGCCTGCTGGCCAAAAGCGTCCCTTCCGGATCAATTCCTTTTTCAAAACGGCTGGACGACTCTGAACTCAAGCCTAGAGCCCGGGAGGTCCTGCGCACATTGATCGCGGAAAAGTTGGCGCTTTCCAGAAGGATGGTCGTCGTTTCCCGAGTGACCTCGCTCTCCTCCCCACCCATAATCCCCGCTATGCATTTGGGATCGCTGGCATCACAGATCACGAGCATGTCAGGAGTCAGTTGGCGCCGCTCCCCATCGAGGGTGACCATCTCTTCACCTGGCCTGGCGGTGCGGACAACTATACGCCCTTCCGCAAGCTTCGCGAAGTCAAAAGCATGGAGTGGCTGGCCGGTCTCCAACATGACGTAGTTCGTGATATCCACCACGTTGTTGATGGGCCGCATACCCGCTGCCCAAAGACGCAGCTGCATCCACAGGGGCGACTCACCGATGCGGACTCCCTCCAGGAGCGCCGCGGTATAGCGGGGACAGCGCTCCTGGTCCTCCACTGTAACGCTGGTGCGCTCAGTAACCGGAACAGCAAGCTCTTCATAGTCCAAGGGAGGCAGGCGCAGTGCCCCTCCTGTTAAGGCGGCGATCTCCCGGGCGATGCCAATTACGCTCATGCAGTCAGGCCTGTTGGCATACACAGACACATCGAGCACCACATCATCCAATCCCACCGCTGCCACCAGACTCTGGCCCAACGGCACGTCTTCTGGCAAAACCCAGATACCCGCGTGGTCGTCTGAAATACCTAATTCCGCTTGGGAGCAGATCATACCCTCCGACAGCACACCCCGGATCTCAGTAGGCTGGATGGTGAGCCCTGGGAGAACGGCTCCCGCCAAGGCCACAGGCACTTTCTGGCCCGCAGCCACATTGGGCGCTCCACAGATGATGGAAAATGAGCCTCGGCTGCCCACATCCACGGAGCACACCTTGAGGTTTTCCGCACTGGGATGGTCCTTGACTTCTTGAACCAAGCCCACATAGACTCCCTCCAGATCGGGAGCCAAGGGCGTTATGCCTTCCACCTCTAAGCCAGCCATGGTGAGCCGTTCGGCCAGCTCTTCCGGCTTCCAAGGAATTTCCACATAATCCTGCAGCCATTTGTAACTAACTAGCATAGACGTCCCCCCTGACTGCCGAACTGTCTCAGAAAGCGCACATCGTTCTCGAAGAACAACCTAATATCGTTGACCCCGTATTTGAGCATGGCGATGCGTTCTACGCCCATGCCGAAAGCAAAGCCGCTCACTTCCCGGGGGTCGTAGCCCACTCCCTTAAGCACCCTGGGGTCCACCATACCCGACCCAAGGATTTCCAGCCAGCCCGTGTCCTTGCACACCCGGCAGCCTGTGCCTCCACACATGATGCAGGAAACATCCACTTCGGCGCTGGGTTCGGTGAACGGGAAGTAACTGGGGCGCAGGCGAATCTTGGTCTTGGCACCGAACATGCGCCGGGCAAAGAGTTCCAAGGTGCCCTTCAGATCAGCAAAGGTAATGCCCCGGTCCACAACCAGCCCCTCAATTTGATGGAACATGGGCGAATGGGTGATATCCGAGTCGGCCCTGTACACCTTTCCTGGAGCCAAGATGCGAATGGGCGGCTGCCTGTTTTCCATTACCCTGATCTGCACAGGGGAAGTCTGGCTTCGCAGCAGGAGCTGTTCCGTGATGAAAAAGGTGTCCTGCATATCCCGGGCTGGATGATCGGGTGGGATGTTCAGGGCTTCGAAGTTGTAATAATCCCATTCCACCTCCGGCCCTTCCACCACCTCGTAGCCCATGTGCATAAAGATGGCCTTCGTCTCCTCGATGACGCGGGTGATGGGATGAACCGAGCCCCTGGCAATTGGGCGTCCGGGCAGAGTAATATCCAGGGCCTCCGCAGCCAAGCGCCGCTCTTCTTCTTCTCTAAACAGCTGCTGCTCCCGCTCAACCCAAGCCGCCTCCAGTTCGTCACGCACTTCGTTAACGAGCTTGCCAAAACGGGGGCGTTCTTCCGGCGGCAGCTGGCCAGTGCTGCGCAGCAGCTGGGTCAACTCGCCTTTCTTGCCCAGAAACTGGACGCGGGCCTGTTCCAGTTCTTTCACGCTCCGGGCCTGCGCACAAGCTGCCAGGGCGCTCTTCCTAATCTCTTCCACTTTACTCAGCACCGCTACAACCTCCCTACAGTTCGCGTTCTGCAAAATGAGCTGAAAACAAAAAACTTCTTGCATCCCTGCACAAGGGACGCAAGAAGTGCGCGGTACCACCCTAGTTGGCCAGGTTACCCAAAAAGACCCTGGCCCACTCTAATCCTGTAACGGAGGAATCCGGCTGGACCTACTCCCAGTTCAGTCCGCAGCTCAGGAGCGAATTCAACCCACTTCACATCCAAGAAGACTTTCAGCCTCTGGTCTTCTCTCTCTGTGGAGTCCATGGATCTACTGGTCTCCCTCATCGCCTTTCGTTTTCAGTGCAGCATACCTTTGCTGCTGTATTTCAGCAGCTGCCGATACAACAAATATGCACTTACCGACCCTGTGGTTAGGAACATCTGCCAGACAACCTGAGGTGTTAGCTCCACTGGTGACCCTCCCCACATGCTACGCAAGATATGGCTATTATAGCACAGAATCAGCGGTAGAACAACGGTGCTGCCGCAGGATTTCGTACATAAGCACCCCCGCTGCCACAGAGGCGTTGAGCGACTCCACCTGCCCAACTAAGGGAATGCGTACTACCAGGTCCGCGCTTTCCCGAAAACTGGGATGCACACCCCGGGCTTCATTCCCGATCACCACCGCGCTGCTGCGCGGATAGGCTACTTCCCAGAAGTTCTGGGCATCATCCAAGTCGGCCACCACGATGCTGGTCCCGGAAGCCCGCAGCCTAGCTACAAGCTCATCCCGTTCCACGATCCAATGAGGCAGGTGAAAAACCGCACCCATACTCGCCCGCAGAACCTTGGGGCTATAAGGGTCCACCGAACCCTTCACTACATAGAGGCCAACCGCTCCAGCGGCTGCCGCGGTACGCAGCAATGTGCCCAGGTTGCCCGGATCCTGAATCTCATCGGCGATCACCAGCACACCCTCAGCGGGAGCGTCCCAGGAGGGCTTACGGGCCACCGCCACGACCCCTTGGGAGTTCACCGTGTCGGTCAATTCCGCCAAGGCCCCTTCGCTGCACTCACACACCTCCAGGCCGCGGGCATGTGCAGCGTTAACCAAAGACTCACCCCGCGGAGAACTGAGCACGTGGTGGCTGAAAAAAAGCTGTTCCAGGAGGTTTGCGGCGAGGGCCTCTTCCACCAAGCGCACTCCTTCCACCAGCAGCAGCCCCTGGCGATCGCGGTATTTTTTCTGGGTCAGTTTCTTGGCTTCACGAATACGGTCGTTGTGCCTGCTCTCAATCTGCACCCCACCAATCATGTCTGCCTCCATATAAAAACACCGGGAGGGTTTTCCCGCCCGGGATTTTTTCCTTACTGTTTGGCAATGGCCACCAACTGAGCGAAGGCATCCTGATCATGTACGGCTAAGTCTGCCAAGACCTTGCGGTTCACAGCTACACCGTTCCGCTTGAGGCCAGCAATGAAGGTGCTGTAAGACATGCCGTTCATGCGGGCAGCTGCGTTGATGCGCGCAATCCACAGCTTGCGGAAATCACGCTTCTTCGCCTTGCGATCACGGTAGGCGTAGCTCAAAGACTTCATTACCGCCTGCTTAGCTACGCGATACTTCTTGCTTTTATCGCCATAATACCCTTTAGCCAGCTTCAGGACACGCTTGCGCCGCTGACGAGTTGCAGGGCCACCTTTAACTCTAGACATCGCTTGTTCCTCCTAATCAAACATCTATTTATACGGTAGAAGTTCGTGCACACGCTTGGTGTCGGCCTTGCTCGCCACCTCACCAGCCCTCAGTTGACGCTTGCGCTTCGCGGATTTTTTCTCCAGAATGTGCCGCCTGTGCGAGCTGTTCTTGACGATCTTGCCTGTGCCAGTAACTTTGAACCTCTTAGCTGCACCCCTGTGGGTCTTCATCTTTGGCACCCTGTACACCTCCTAATTCTCTAGATCGACTTCTTCTGCTTTCTTCTTCTCCGTTTTTTGGCCATCGGATCTAGGGGCTAGTACGGCAATCATCTGCCTACCTTCTAGTTTAGGCGGACGTTCAACTATGGCTATATCCTTAAGCTGAGCAGCTAAATTATCCAGTTTCGTCTTGGCCAGGTCAGCGTGGACGATTTCCCTTCCCCGGAATCGAACCGCGACTTTCACCTTGTCGCCGGACTTCAAGAACCGATCGGCTGCCCGCAGTTTCACCTCAAAATCGTGCTCATCAATCTTGGGACTCATGCGGATTTCTTTGACGTTGACGATTTTCTGCTTTTTCTTGGCAGCCTTATCACGCTTGCTCTGCTCATAACGGTGCTTCCCGTAATCCATGATCCGGCATACAGGTGGTCTTGCATTCGGCGCCACTTCCACCAAATCCAGACCCCGTTCCGCCGCAATGTTCAAGGCTTCACGGACACTCATAATCCCCAGCTGAACGCCATTCGTGTCAACTACACGTACCTCGCGAGCTCGAATCCCTTCGTTCACTCTTAAATCTTTGCTAATGGTGTCACCCCTCCAGTCGTAAAGATGCAAAAAACGGATGGCATCTGCCACCCGCTGTTCCCACACTTAGAGCTACATTCTCGCGGAAAAAACTCTTAGGGGTTTTAACCTTGAAGACACGTAGTCACAAGGTGAGAAGCGGTGGCTTCTGCTTAACGCTTGCAGTATAACACAGTATTGTACTATCCGTCAAGAATTGGTAGAAAAAAACAGCACAGACCATCGAGAGGCTGCGGCTCCAGCACTTCCCTGAACAGGTCACCCCGTTCCTGCACCCACTGCGGCACTGTCTTTATGGTAAAATCCTCCGGTTGGTACTTGTCCAAATCACCCCAGCATACGGGGGTGGACACGGTAGCCTGGGCGGTGGCCCGGGGGCTGTACACACCCACCATGGTCTTTCCTGGGCTGTTCTGCAAGTAGTCCACATAGACTCCGTGCCGCTTTTTCACCAGCCGTTCCAGGGTGAACTTGTCAGGATGCTGCTTGCGCAGCACTAACCCGATCTCCCGCACCAAATGAGAAGTGAATTCGAAGCTGCAGCCACCCGCTAAGGGGAGATAGATGTGAATGCCTGTTGCCCCAGATAGTTTGGGGTAACCCTGCAGCCCCAGCCTTTCCAGGAGCTCGCGGACGTACTGCGCAGCCTGCACGGCTGCTGGATATCCCAAAGGAGGAGTAGGATCCAGGTCGATGATAGCATAAGTGGCTGTATCCGGTCTAGATACCAAATAGGTTGAGGGGTGCATCTCGATGGCCCCGGAGTTGGCCAGCCAGATGATGGTGGCCAGGTCAT
>JAAYMM010000023.1 GCA_012521335.1 Bacillota bacterium
GGCCGTCCAGCTGGGCAAACCGTTTGGGGATCTGGGCCAACCGGGTTTCCAGGAGCAGTTTGAACAGATAACCATCGCTGCGCCCGGAGCAGTGATCTGCCGAGGCAGCCAGATGCCCCTTGAGCTGACGGAACGCGGCCACGAGCTGCTCCAAATCGCGGTCCAGGATGCGCAGCAGCTTCACGACCTTCGTTAAGCCCGGCTGCCTGCTGCCGGCTGCCACGGTTCCGCCGATCAGCTTGCCGGCAATACTCACACCTGCCTCGGCAAGTACGGTGGCGTGGTAGACACTGCCGCGGACATCCACCCGGCCGCCGGCTTGCACGGTCAGCGATTCCTCCACATCGCCCATGACCAGCACATCACCTTTAAACTGCACATTACCTGTAACCACATTCACGTTGCGGCCGATCACCAGCTGGGGACTGACCTGAAGCATACCCCGCTTGTACAGAGGCCGGCCGGTCACTTCGGCTACGGCGATCCTGCCGCCTCTGATCAGCTTTACACCGGGGCCGGCAGTCAGGCGCGGCTCCCGCGGCTGTCTCGCAGGCGCCTCCTGGCCGTACACATTCTTGCCCGGCTTGCCAGGCGCCGCAGGGTGCAGACAAGCCAGCACATCGCCGGCGTTGACCGCGTTGAAGCTGCCCCGATCCAGGTAATCCACCCGATCCTCTGAATGCTCACTGGGCACCCGGGGATCCAGGTTGCATACCAGCTCGACCCGGCCGTCCACCGGTGGAACCGGTTGCACTCCGCGAGCCACCACTACTTCAGCGTCTCTCCTACCCAAGCAGGCTTGGCGCACTTCGGACAGCTGAATCAAATCCGGATGCACATGCAGCTGCTGGAGCTTGGCCAAAACCACCGCAGGGTCGATGGGCTTCGGCGCCAGCGTTCCCGCGGGCTCCGCTTTCAGCACCAGGCGCTGCTGGAAATCGGCTTCGCTGAGCTTGTACACAGTGCCGGGACGGAACCAAGTTTTGAGGATCACCCGCATGTTATCCCGGGAGATGATCACCTCGTAATCGCTTACGGAAGGCTCGTTCTCCACGGTGATGGACAAACCCTCAATGCTTTCCAGCACGGTCGGGCCGGTGAGCTTCCTCTACTCCCTGGCGCACCTGCACGCCGGGGCCCGGCACCAGCACGGGCCAGGCGCCTGTGCCTTGGGGCTCTTCCATGTGCAGCTCGCCCTGGATAACGGCCAGGCGTCCCGGCCGGTCCTGGGGCCCCCTGTTGATCTGCCTTTGTTGCAATTATCCTGATTCTTGTGATTCTTCAGTAACTAAATGACGCAAAAACTCTACTGTTGACATACCCCAACCCCCTTAAACACAAAAAAAGCTTTCCAACCAGGCAGTTAGAAAGCAGAACTTACGCTGACCAATGGCCTTGGGCCACTGATCATTCCATAGCCGCAACTGGCTGGCATACACAGTGACTGTGCTTAGCCCCTTTAGCTTTGCGTCCCATGATTTCTCATGGTTTGCCAACTATGCAGCTGTCGTCCCCCAACCAAGACTAAAAGAACACACAAACGGAAAAACGTTAAGTATATAAGTTATTATACCCTACCTGCATGTTGCCTTGGATAATGGACTGTAATGTTTTTGTAATCTTCGCCACGGCGTCAGCGCCGAATCCCGCAGTAGGGGCAGTAGGCGAACGAGCTGTGCAGCTGGGCTCCGCAGGCCGGACAGATGTTAGCCGGGGCTTCGCTGCAGCGCAGGTGCGCGGCGGTGATGGTGACCGCTTCCCCCCGCTCGATTCGCGCGCCCACGCCGTCTTCCAGAGCACACAGCCTCTGGCAGCAGCGCGTACGCACAAAATAGCGCTTATTCCACTTCCATACCGGGATGAAGAAAATGTGGAAGTAGGTGTAAGCGCGGATCACTTCATAGCGGTCATAGGCGCCGCACACGGGACAGGTGACAGCTTGTTCTGTTTTAATGACTTCGTCTTTGCTCTGCACTCCGAAAATGCCGATGAAAAACATGATTCCGTCTCCCCGTACAATTGTATACCAACGTTTGCATTCTTTCAACCCAATTTCTGACATAAAAAAACGGGCGCGAGGATCTGCCCCCAGCCGCGCAAAAAGGGACGAACAGGGCAGTCAAAGCGCTCTGCATGACACCTGTCATGCGTGCAGTTACACGCTGCCGAGTCCGTCCCTTACCCCTACTGTTCCCACTGGCATTCCTGATTATTCTGCCACTTTCTGCCATGCTGCCCGGGCATGCCGGCACCTGCAGTCCAGTATACATTACCAGGAGGGGAAGGCCGTGATCGTGGTCATTGTGCGACGCCAGGTTCTGTTTTGGCTGCCCATACTAGTCTTTCTGCTGGTGGGGGCTGTGCTCACCTTTACAGCCTGGCTGGCCGGGCCGGCACCGCCCCCGCGCCTGGGACTTGCTGCTCCGTGGCCCCAGCTGGTGAGTGCCATCTTCCCCGGTGCCCGCTTGGGGCAGATAGTCCTTGGGGAAGAAAGAGAACTCGTCCGCAGGCTGAACCAGGGCGAGCTGGACTACCTTCTGGAGCTGGGCGAGCCCACTCCCGGCCTGGTCAGCTGGCACCTGGGCTACCTGGTACCGGCGGTGGTGGTTCCCTTCTTTGATCCCCGGCAGGACCTGGACTCGGCTGGCCTCGCCCGCCTGATCCACGATCAGCCTGCCCAAATTCTAGTCGCGCTGGAGCTGGCCCTGCCTGGCTTCCCCTGGTGGGGGCAGCCGGTGCAGTATCTTCCGTACCA
Source organism: Bacillota bacterium (assembly GCA_012521335.1). Lineage (GTDB taxonomy): Bacteria > Bacillota > Limnochordia > Darwinibacteriales > Darwinibacteriaceae > DTU010. Next base: position 2,756 of record JAAYMM010000023.1, read on the forward strand.
GGAGGTTGTGGAAAGCCTCACGATGGGCCGGGGAACCCTGGGGATCATCCCCCTGCAGGAGAGGCGGCCTGCAGTGCGGGTGCTGCCCATGGACGGCGTCGACCCCAGGGCCTGCGCCGCTGAGCCCAGTGCCTACCCTTTGACCCGCGGCTTGCACCTGAGCCGGCAGCCCAAGGGCTTTTTCCAGCGGCTGCGGGATTGGGTGCAGCACCGCCTGAAAAACCCAGTAAATGGTCTCCGGGAACTGGCGCGCTGCTCCGCCTATGCCCAGCCCTGGGCTGGAGAGATCTCTCTGGTCGCTGTTGGAGATATCATGCTCGATCGGGATGTGAAAAAGGTGGGATTGGAAAAAGGCTGGGAGTACATCTTCGCGGAAACCGCCCCCACTCTACGCGCAGCGGATTTGAGCTTTGCCAACCTGGAGTCTCCCGTGGGCGATCAGGGCCACTTCATCAACATGTTCCAGGCTCCCCCTGAAGCAGTGGAAGGCTTGGCCTTTGCCGGGCTGGATGTGGTATCCCTGGCCAACAACCACTCCCTGGATTACCACCACGCCGGCCTTTTGGAAACCATGCGCCTCTTACGCGAGTACGGCCTTGACTGGGTGGGGGCCGGGCGGGATCTCAGCGAGGCGCGCCGCGCCGTGATCCGCGAAGTCAAGGGAGTTAAAGTGGGTTTTCTGGCCTACACGGAGCTGTGGTTTGTGCATGCCCGGGAGCCCATCAGCTGGCAGGCGACGCTAGAGGAGCCGGGGGTGGCCCCTGCGGAACTGGAAATGGTTGTGGAGGATGTGCAGAGGCTGCGCAGCCTGGTGGATGTGCTCGTGGTGAGCGTGCACTGGGGGCGGGAGTATGTGCATGAGCCCACGGAGGCCCAAAAAGAGCTGGCCCGGGCCGCCGCGGCCGCGGGTGCAGATCTGATCCTGGGGCACCACCCCCACGTTCTGCAGGGCCTCGAGTTCTACGCAGACAGCGTGATCGCCTACAGCCTGGGCAACTTCGTGTTCGATCTCAACCTGCCCAGCACCTGGGAAACCATGGTTTTGGAGTTCACCCTTTCCGCCGGAGGCGTGCGCGACCTGGCCATCATCTCCGCCTACATTTCCGGCGTTCAGCCCCGCCTTCTCCAAGGAGCGCACCGGGAGGCGGTGTACCAGCGCATCCGCCACTACTCCCTGCAGCTGGCGGAGTAGTACCCAAAAACCAGTCCCCCGTTCCTAGTCCACGGCCATCCTCTGCGGCATATACTGCAGTGCTAGTTCTCTGAGAGGAGGTCAACCTCTATGTACACGAGCCACCACAGCTATCCCCGCGTACCCACCCACTGCCCGCCGGGCTTCACCGGAAGATACACTGTCGTCGCGGGAGATACCATGTTCTTCATCGCCCAGCGCTTTGGAGTCTCGTTGGACGCCTTAATCGCAGCTAACCCCCACATCCCCAATCCTGCCCTCATCTTCCCTGGGGATGTGCTCCGCGTGCCCCCGAAAACCCCGCCGCCACCGCCACCACCGCCCCAGAAAGACCCCTGCCCCTGCCCCGTCACCCTGCGGGACTTCCTCAACCGCTTCGTGGAAGTGACCACGCCGTGCGGAGTGGTGTCGGGCAGGCTGGTTTTTGTGGGTGAGAACTCCATCACCCTCCAGGAGGGCAAAAACGCCGTTCCCATCGTCGTGCGCTGCCGGGAGATCTGCTTTGTGCGGATTCCCAGATACGGACCGAGGGAGGAATAGCCATGTGCCAGGATTGCTGCCGCTGCCCCGAAGGGCTGACGCCCCTGCTGGACCGCCGAGTTATCGTGGCCACTAAGTGCGGGGAGATTACGGGCTTTCTGCGAGCCATCGGGGAGACTTTTCTGGAAGTAGCCGAAACGGATCCCAGATTGGAGCTGACCGTCATTCCCTGTGCCCACATCTGCCATATCCGCCCAGCACTGCTGCCGAGCTAAAGGAACAGCCAGGCCTCCACGGCCTGGCTCTGCTTTAGATCAGTCCCTGCAGGAACTCCTGCCTGAGATGGGGCTCGTATTTTTCTATGGCGTAGCGCAGCATAATCCGAGGCATGGTGCGGTAATGCTGCCTTAAGAAGTCATACTCGGCCTGGAAGTCCCGTTTGCCCACTTCCCTCAGCATCCAGCCCACGGCCTTGTGGATCAGATCGTGCTCGTGGTCCAACAGGTACTCGGCAAGCCTTAAGGTGTCGGCAAAATCCCCCTGGCGGATGAAGTAAAAGGTGGCGATCACGGCGATTCTCTGCCGCCAGAGGTGGCCTGAGCGGGCCAGCTCCCACAGCACGCTCCTGTCTCGATCATAGATGTACGCGCCCAGGATCTTATCCGCGGAAGCGTCCACCAGATCCCAGTTGTTCACATAATCAGCATTAGCCAGATAGAGTTCCGCGATTGCCCGGCGCTCCGCTTCCTCCTTGGCCCGCTCAAACTTGAGCACCAGCATGGCAAGGGCGGTGAAACGGCATTCATGGATCGGATCCCTCAAAAGCTGCTCCAGATCCGCTAGGGAAAGCTGGCGGTAGTATTTGCGGGCAACCCGGCGCTGCTCGGGTACTGTGACGCCCCAGAACAGGTCGCCCTCCCCGTAGCCTCCCGGCTGGGTCTGGAAGAACCGGGGGTAAAACTTAGCTTTCTCGACATCAGCGGACTCAGCCAGTTCGCGCTTGACCGCATCCAGCAAGGGTACTCCCCTCCCGCGATTGAATTATTCCTCCTCAAAGGAAAACAGCTCTTCCACGGGCGCACCCAACACCCGGGCGATATCCATGGCCAGCTTGAGGGAGGGGTTGTAGCGGCCGCCTTCCAGGTGCACAATGGTTTCCCGCCGCACCCCTACCTGCCGCGCCAGTTCTTCCTGGGTGAGGTCCAGCTTGGCCCGGTATTCCCTGATTCTGGTCACCAGCCTCAGAGGCCCCCACCTCCCCGCTCCAGCCAGACCAGGGACAAGGTAAAGACCAGGTGCTGGAGGACGAAATTGGCGGCAAAGCCCACGGAGTAGGCCACCTCAAAGGAGCCCAAGGCGGCCCAGACCGCGATGATGGGAAAGAGGGCCATGCCGGCAAAGAAGGCATTCTTGGCCGCCCGGCCCAAGTTGGCCTGAAAGCGCTCGTCGGGCTTGATCTTCACCCAGCCGAAGAAGGCAAAGAAGCCAAAGAAGCCGTAGAAACCCGGATTATCTGTAACCAGCCCCAAAAAGCCCAACAGCCCTAGAAAACCAAGCAGACTAACGCGGTTCATGCCCATCCCCCTTTGTGATCTAAACATAACTTTCTGTTAGAAATATATCACATCAGGCTGCCGGGGTCAAGGCGTAAAGAATGCGCCGCTTGCACGCTCACTCCTTGCGGCCAAGTTCTTTCAACTCCTCCTGCACCTGCGGGGACAGGCTGTCTTCCAAAGGCGAGCGGCCCAGGCCCTGGGCATGCTGGTAGCGGCGCAGCGCCTGCTCCCGCACTGCCTGCATATCCTCAATCAGCTCCCGCGCCGAAAGTAGCCTGCTGCCAGAACCGCGGATGATCACCTGCTGCAGGGCGTCGGAAGTGGCCACGACGATGTCGTACTCCCTTTTGTGCTCATGGGCGAATTTTTCGATATAGGCGTCAGCGGTCTGCGACTCCTTAGTGTATACCACCAGGAGGTTGCGGTAGTGGTGCACATCAGCCTCCGGCCGATCGGGCACCTTGTAGGCATCAAACACCACCATCACTCGCCAGCCCTTCAGAGCCCGGTAGCTGCTTAAGGCATCGAGCAGCCGGCCGCGGGCCAGCTCCATGCTGGCTTCGGCGAGCTCCTTCAGTTCCGGCCAGGCATGGATTACGTTGTATCCGTCCACCAGCAGGTACTGCTCCCGGGGCGGTGGAGCGGGCGAAGCAGGCGGTTTCTGCTCACTGGAGCCGGTTTTCGCCCGCTTCCAGCCTGCTTTTCTACCTCGGTTGGCAGTGGTATCCCAGTAGCCCCAGTCCTCGTAGTCGTCGCTCAGCCGAGGCAAGCTCTGCGGCCGGCTCGGCCTTTCTTCTGCCTTTTCCTTTTCCTCGGGCAGGAAGGCCTGCACGTGCATGTGGCGCTTCACCTCATGCCAGGGCACCAGCACTCCGCCTCCGCCGGCAAAGAAAATGGATCCGGTGGGGTTATCCACATCCCGCTCCGAGTCGTAGCCCAAGCTGGCAATCACTTCCTCCGCGTTGTGGCAGGGACGGTAGCCGGCAACGCTTAGGTTAAGGCGGCCGAGTCCCCGCGTATAGGAGGCCACTTCCCTGTGGTAGTTGCGCATGGTCACCACCGGCGCCGAGCCCACCAGAACGGCCAGCTCCCCCCGGGACGGGGCCAGCTCCCACATCCCCTGCATTTTTTCAATGTCGCTCATGGCCCGGCCCACCTGTTTTTCCGGCACCTCCAGGCCGAAGGAATAGTAAGGTTCCAGAAGCAGCGACTGAGCCTCTTTCAAGCCCTGGCGTACTGCCCTGTAGGTAGCCTCGCGGAAATCTCCCCCTGTGGTGTGCTCTTTGTCCGCTCGGCCTCCCACCAGGGTGATCTTCAGATCGGTTATGGGTGAGCCGGTGAGCACCCCCACATGGGTCTTCTCCTTGAGATGGGTCAGGACCAGGCGCTGCCAGTTCTTAGCCAGGACGTCCTCACTGCAGTTCACCGCGAACTCCAGCCCACTGCCCCGTTCGGCTGGCTCCAACAGCAGATGCACCTCTGCGTAATGGCCCATGGGCTCAAAGTGGCCCACCCCTTCCACCACATTGGCGATGGTTTCCTTATACAAGATGCGGCCTTCGTCGAACTGAACCTGCACCCCAAAGCGCTCAGCGATCAGGCGCTGGAGGATTTCTGTCTGCACTTCGCCCATAAGCTGCACCTGGATTTCCTGAAGCTGTTCATCCCAGACGATGCGGAGCGCCGGTTCTTCCTCTTCCAGTTCCTTCAGCTTGGGCAGCATGATCCGGGGCTCACTGCCTGGCGGCAGCAGGATGCGGTAAGAGAGGACCGGCTCCAAGACCGGCGGACGCGCTCCGCCATCAACCCCTAGGCCGTCTCCCGGGCGGGCCTGGCTGAGGCCCGTGACTGCGCAGACCATCCCGGCCTGGACTTCCGGCACCACCTCATACTTCTCCCCCGAGTAAAGACGGATCTGGTGCACTTTCTCTTCCCATCCTGCGCCTGTAACAGCATCCCGCACCTTCAAGGTTCCGCCGGTAATCTTCAGGTGGGTCAGGCGTGCCCCTTGTTCATCCCGGGAGATCTTGAAAACCCGGCCGCCGAACTGCTCTCCATACTGAGGAGCTTGGCTATAGGCGGCCAGGCCTTCCAAAAACTCCCAGACACCTTCCAGCTTGAGCGCGGAGCCGAAGAAGGTGGGGAACACTTTCCGCTGGGCGATGGCTTCCTGGATGCGGCCTTGGGCCAAACTGTCTGTGGCCAGGTACTCATCCATGAGCCCCTCGTCGCAGAGGGCGACCTGTTCCAGGAAATCTGCCGCGCCGAAATCAACACAGCGGTCGCTGAGCACCGTGCGCAGTTCCTCCAGCAGGGCAGCCCGCTCGGCTTGGGGCTGGTCCATCTTGTTCACGAAGATGAAAACCGGGACCTTATACAAAGACAGCAGGCGCCAGATGGTGCCGGTGTGGCCCTGCACTCCATCTGCCCCGCTGATCACCAAGATCGCACAATCCAGAACCTGCAGCGTCCGCTCCATTTCTGTTGAGAAATCCACATGGCCCGGGGTATCCAGCAGAAAGAACTCCGTGCCGGCAAAGTGGAAGATGGCCTGCTTGGAGAAAATGGTGATGCCGCGCTCCCGCTCCAGATCATGGGTGTCCAGAAAAGCATCACCCTTGTCCACCCGGCCCAAGCGCTGAATCCGGCCGCTCAAGTAGAGCAGGCTTTCGGACAAGGTGGTTTTTCCCGCATCCACATGGGCTAAAATGCCCACGACTAACCTCCGCATGCTGCCAACCTCACTTCTGCACCTTTCCGGTTTCTTCCCTTTAATGGTACCAGCCGGGCCCTGTCCTGGCAATGTCAATTCCCCAAGGAAAAAAGCCAGCTCTAACCGCTGGCTTCATCCTCGTATTCCAAAATGTCCCCAGGCTGGCACTCCAGCACCCGGCAGATGGCCTCCAGCGTGCTGAAGCGGATGGCCTTAACCTTGCCCGTTTTCAGATTCGACAGGTTCACCACCGAGATACCCACCTGTTCGGCCAGGGCCGTGAGGGTCATCTTGCGGTCCGCGAGCACCCGGTCCAGTCGCACAATGATCGGCATAGCCACCCTCCTATACCGTCTGATCCATTTCTTCCTGCAGGTAGCAGCCGTAGTCGAACACCGCGGCCAGAATCAGCAGGAGCAGCCCTGCAAACATCAGCTTCAGATCGGGCGTATACAGTACGGAGAAGCCGTCCAGGTTGAAGGAGCTGATCATGCGCCAGGCCACCAAGCTGTTGGCCGCGGGGATGAGAAAGGCTGCCGCGGTGACCCCCAGGCCCAAAGCGCGGATCCGTTTGGGGTTATCCCGCTGAAATGGGCTGCGGTCCGCCACTGTGGCCACCACTTCCCTCAGGCGCCGCAGCAGGTAGAGGAAAACCAGGGCATACACGCCCGCGGCCGCGGCGATGCTCAAAAACACAGAGCGGATGCTGCCACCGTCCCCCAGCTGCGCAGAATCCAGTTTGAAGCGCACAATGCCGTTGAGCTCAAAGGTGAACCTGCTGCCGCTGAAGCGCTCGGGCTGGAAATAGTGGTCCGGGCCCAGCAGGCTGAACACCGCCATGAGCAGCACCAAAACAAGCGTGATCATCCCAGCGTAGTAAAACACCTTGAGTACCTTGTTCAGCGTCTGGGCGATCTTCACGTTCTCCATGGAAGCGACCTCCTCCAGTTGTTCTCAACTAGAGCATAGCACGCTGTTTCATGATAGTCAATAACTATTTTATGTTTCTCATTAATGTTTTCGTGTACAACGATAAAAAACAGCCCCGGCTGCTTACTTCCGGGGCACAGGGTCGTAGTGGATAATCAGGTGAATGTGGTCTTCTTCCAGAAAACGCCTTTCGATGGCGTCAATAATGTCATGGGTCACCATGGGGTCCTCGTCGCCTGGCATCTCCACGTGGGCACTTACATAGCGCCGGCCTGGGCCGTAGTCGTGCACGATCAGATCGTGGATACCCAGCACCTGTTCATGGCGGGAGATTTTCTCACAGATGTAATCCACCAGTTCCGGGGCGGGTGCTTCCCCCACCAGCTGGCTGATGGTCTCGCGAACCAGCCCCCAGCCGTTGTAAAGGATGAACAGAGCCACCAGCACAGCCGCCCAGCCGTCCAGGTGTGCCCCGGTAAGGCGGTACAGCACAGCACTGAGCAGCACGGCCCCAGTAGCCAGGACATCATTCCAGCTATCCGCGGCCACAGCCTTCAGGGCTGAAGAGCCCATGCGCCTGCCTATGCGGCTGTAGTAAACCGCCATCCAGGCCTTCACCAAGATGGAAGCCGCCAGAACCCCAAAGAGCAAAGGGCTGAGCTTGATGGGGCTCGGCCTCAGGATTTCCTCGATGCCGCTTCTGCCCAGCTCAACGCCGATCACTAGAATCAGAACGGCCGCACCCAAACCGGCCAGGTACTCGTAGCGGCCGTGGCCGTAGGGGTGCTCTTTATCTGCTTTTTTTCCGGCCATCTTGAATCCAGCCCAGGTGATGATAGAGCCGGCCGCGTCCATGAGGTTGTTCAAGCCGTCGGCCACCACAGAGACGCTGCCCGCCAGCAGGCCAGCCACCAGCTTAGCTGCCACCAAGAGCAGGTTAATGGCTACTCCCCGGCTGCTGGCCGAACTGCCCATCTGGCTGCGCACTCCCTGCTGTACGCCGCCGACGCTCTCGGCCTCTCCTCCCATTTCATCACCCCTTTCCTGGATCTACGCCCTGATCATGTTCAAGAGCTCGTCATGAATCAAGCCGTTGGAACCCAATACGTCGTGGCCTAGGGGGTTGAATTTCTCCCCCGCGCAGCCGGTCACCCGGCCGCCCGCTTCCAAGACCATGAGCCCGCCAGCCGCGATATCCCAGGGCTGCAGGGCCAGCTCCCAAAAGGCATCCAGCCTGCCGGCAGCCACCTGGCAGAGATCGAGGGCCGCCGCCCCGAGCGAGCGCACGCCCCGGGAGGCCTTATTCACTCTGCAGAACTGCTCCAGGTTGTTGACATCCGATGTGGCCACATCATAGGGGAAACCAGTGGCCAGCAGGCTTTCGTGCACTGTCCTGCTGGCGGATACCTCGATCCGCTTGCCGTTGAGGAAAGCTCCGCTGCCCTTCTCCGCGGTAAAGCACTCCTGGCGCACGGGATCGTAAACCACCCCGAGCACCACCTCTTCCCCCTTGACCAGGGCAATGGATACGCAGAAGTAGGGAAAGCCATGGGCAAAGTTCGTGGTGCCGTCAACGGGGTCGATCACCCACAGGTAATCGCTGGACCCCTGGGTGCGTCCGCCTTCTTCCGCCAGGATTCCGTGCTGCGGGAATCTCTTGCGCAGCTGCTCCACGACAAACGCTTCCGAGGCCTTATCGGCATCGGTCACCAGATCGATGCTGCCTTTGGCCTGCACGGACACTCCTGTTATAAACTTCTCGATAAGGATCGCGCCTGCACCTATTGCTATCTCCTGCACTACATCTAGTTGAACCACTCAGAGTACCTCCTGTATTTATTCCTTGAGCATCCGCCACACGGTCAACACGAAAAACACTGCCGCGCTGCAGAGCAGAAATCCTATGCTGACTGCTGAACTGATTACACCTTCACCCACAGTGAACACCACGCCCATCTCCTCCTGGAAAGCGCTTACCACAGGAGGGGGAGCTGCCTGGAAGGCTTCGGCCAGGGGCACTTCCAGAAACACCTGCCGGAGCAGTACTGCTGCGTGGGACATGGGAAAGATGCGGATCACTGCCTGGACTCCCTGGGGGAGCAGGCCTACAGGCACATAGATACCCATGAGAAAACCCGACAGGGTGCCGATGATGGTGCTGGCCACGCCAAAAGCGTTGAGGGTCCTGAGGAAGGAAACCAAAAAGGAGACCAGCGCGCCGCTGGCCGCGGTGGACAAGACGATCAAACCCAAAGCCTTCAGCGCTCCCGCCAGGGGCAGCAGCCGCCCTCCGTTGGCCACAATGTAGACCTCCGCCAGAACGAAGGCGGCCAGGGTCATGAGCACCCCCACCGCCACTGACGATAGGAGGTAGCCGCCCACAATGGTGCTCCGCTGCAGAGGAGCACAGTGGAAGTCCTTAGCGATGCCCTTGGCCCGGTCATCCACCAGCACCCCTGCGGCGCCCAGAGTGGTGGTCACAGTGGTCACGGCCAGCAGGCCCGCCATCATCCAGCTGTCCATGAGAAACCTCGCCCCGGGCATATCCAGCCCGCTGGTCAGGGTGTTGGCCAGAAAGCCAATATACAAGCCGAGAGTGATCAGCACCGCGAGCAGGGAGAAGAACACGGAAGCCCGGTCGCGGAAGTAGAGCTTGAGGTTGCGCACAGCAAAGGCGATCACAGGCTCTGCTCCTTCCCGATGATTTCTAGAAAAGCATCATCCATGGTACCCTGGAGCACCTCAAAGGCGTAGACGTACTCCCGGCAGCGTTCCAGAATCGGCAGGGCCTCCATGGTGCTGGGCAGGATTACGGTGAGGGCATCCGACTGCTGCGCCCAGCCCACCTCCAGTTCCCGCAGCACTTGTTCCAGCTCCTCGCGCCGGGATGTGTACAGCCTAAGCTGATCGGAAGCGTAGGTTTCCTTGAGCTGAGCCGGGGTGCCGCGCGCGGCGATGCGGCCTTGGTTGATCACCAACACGTAATCAGCCTGGGCCGCCTCTTCCATATAATGGGTAGTGAGAAAAACGGTCATGCCGCTCTCTTCCTGCATGCGGCGGATAAACGCCCACACATCGCGCCTGGTCTGGGCATCGAGGCCGGTGGTGGGTTCATCCAGAAAGAGAATCTGCGGCCGGTTCACCAATGCCCGGGCAATATCTGCCCGCCGGCGCTGGCCTCCCGAGAGGGTGCCGTAGCGGCGATCCAGAAAATCCAGGGCTGCCGCCTCCGCCGCGGCCTGCTGCACAGCTTGCCACAGCTGCTCTCCCTTCAAGCCGTAGAAACCTCCCCTAAGGAGAAGGTTCTCCCGCACAGAGAGCCGCTCATCCAGGACATGGCCCTGGAACACCACGCCGATACAGGCGCGGATCTTGTCGTCTTCCCGCCCCAGGGTGAAGCCGCCGATCTGCACTTCCCCCGCATCCTTGGGCAGGGCAGTGCTCAGGATCTCCACCGTGGTGCTTTTGCCGGCCCCGTTGGGACCCAAAAAGGCAAACAGCTTGCCCCTTTCTACATAGAAGTCCAGCCCCCGCACGGCCTGAACCTGGCCGTAGGACTTGACCAGGCCCCGGACCTCGATCGCCCTCTCCATGCGGCACCTCCTTCGCCTTTAGGCAGCAGGATCCTTCCTGCCGTACTCATAGAAGTGCTTCACAATCAGGATGGTGATGGGCAGGGCAAACAAGCCCACCACACCGAACAGCTTCACACCGGCATACATGCAGAGGAGCACCACAATAGGATGCAGTCCGATCTGCTGGCCCACCAGCCGCGGTTCAATTACATTGCGGATGACGGTAATGATCACATACAGCACCAAGAGCCCCAGCCCTAAAAAGAAGTTGCCCTGGACCAAAGCAAACAGGCCCCAGGGGATCACGATGCCGCCTGTGCCCAGCACAGGCAGGATATCCACCACCGCAGTGAAGGCGGCGATGGGCAGGGCGCCGTTTACACCCAAGATAGAAAGGCCGATGAACACTTCCGTGAAGGTGACCAGCATGATCAAGGCATAGGCCTTTAAGTATTTCCCCAAAATATTCGAGGCAAAGCTGCGCAGTTCACTGGGGAGCCCCTGCCACCTCGGGGGCAGTAGGTCGCGAAAATAATCGAGCATCAGCTCGAAATCCATGGCAAAAAACACCGAGGAGATCACAGCCAGGATCACGCCGATGAACATCTTGGGCACTGCCGACACGGCGGAGGTGACGGTGGCGATGGCCAGCGAAGACACCTCCGAGACCACTTTGCCTAAAGACTGGGACAAAGTGACATGGAAGTCCTCTAGGAACTGGGCCAAAGTAAGATCGAAGCGCACCATAAGCCTTTCCACGGCAGCAAACAGCTCCATGATCACCGGCTCGATATCCCGGGAATAGACCCGGGGCAGCCTTTCCACCAGATCCTTCACCCCGGCAAAGACACTCATGCCCAGCCAGAACAGAAGCACGCCCAGGATCAGGTAGCAGAGCACCACTAGAAGAACGGCCGCCAACTTCCTGGGCAGACGCAGCTTAGCAGCGAGGAAGTTGATGCTCTTCTGCAGCAAAAAGGCCACCAGGAAGCCCACAACAAAAGGAGCGATCAGGCCGAAAAGGTACTTTAAGGATATGTAAGCAATACCGACTATGACAGCAAAGTAAGCGGCGTTGATGATGAACTGCCGGCGTCTTTCGAGCGACATGGGCTCACCCCTTTCGTCTAGTTTACCAAGATGCCACCCTGGTTACAATCTCTTTTTCGGCGTTATGGCGCTGTTTTGGGAGGTGCAGAGAAAAAAACCGCGGGAGCAATAAACTTTTCTCCCCCTCGAAGGATATATAAAGTGAAAGCAAGTCCAAACCCGCCAAGAAAGGAAGATCATCATGCGCAAACTTCTATTCTCCAAGGGAGTCATCACCCTGTTCCTGGTGGTTGCCCTCGCCGCGGCCCTGCCCGCTCAAGCCCTGGCCAACTCTGAGGCCAAACGCCTGCAGGTTACGGGCACTGCCGTGGTCACCGCGGCTCCCGATATAGCCTACATCACTCTGGGTGTTGAAACCCAAGATCCTTCCGCGGATAAGGCCGCCCAAGCCAATGCGGAGATCATGGCCCGAGTGCTGGCCGCCCTGGAAGAGCTGGGCCTAACCAAGCAGGAAGTGTCCACCAGCGGCTACAACATCTACGGTTCCACCCAAGTGATCAACAGGGGCTCGAGCAGCGAGGAGACGGTTACCACCTACTGGGTGCAGAACCGCATCAACATCAAAACCCAAGACCTGGACGGCATCGGTGAGATCATCGACCGGGCCGTGAAGGCCGGGGCCAACCAGGTCCAGGGCATCCGCTTCGATGTCCAGGACAAACAGGCCCTGCAGCTCGAAGCTCTACGGCTGGCCATCCGGCAGGGCCGGGCCAAAGCGGAAGCCATGGCCGAAGCCGCGGGCGTAGCGCTGGGCGATCTGCTCACCATGAGCGAAAGCTACAGCTCCTATGCTCCCATGGTAAGCGCTGTGGCCTTCAGAGCCGATGCAGCAGCAGGCACCTCCATCAACCCAGGTGATGTGGAAGTAAGTGCCACAGTGGAGATGGAATACGCTTTTTGAAGGTTTTAGGAACAGCAAGGAGAGCCCGCAGGCTCTCCTTTTTCTTGTGCTGCAGAGACTCTTAGCCGTGGTCCTTGCCGCCGCCGGCCAGGCGCCTCTCCAAAAGCTCAGAAGCAGCCAGCATCACCAGTACCGCAGCCAGAAGATAGTAGGGGAGCAGCCTCAGCGAGGTCAGGGAAGCTAGAGCTCCGAACAGGGGCGAGCCGAAGGTGCCGCCGGTGTATGCCACGGCCATCTGCAGGCCCATGACTGCACCGGAAACCTCAGCCCCAAAACGCCGGGGCGTTTCATGCAGCATGGCCGGAAAGATGGGTGCGGTGCCAAAACCAATGAGCACAAAACCCAGAGCTGAAGCGCTGGCAGGAAGCGGCAGCATGAGCAGCACCGCCCCCAGCACGCACACCAGCTGACCCCCGCGGATCAGGGCAGGGTTGGCCAGCCGCATAGAGAGAAAACCCGAGAGCAGGCGCCCTATGGTGATACCTCCATAGAAGGCCGCGGTCCAGCGGGCCGCCACTGCAGGCGCCATCCCTTCCACTCCCACGAGGTAGGTGCTGCTCCACAACCCCGCGGTGATCTCCGTAATGCTGAAGCAGATAAACCCAACCAAGGCCAGCTTTACATTGGGCATCTGCAGAGCCTCGCGGTTGGAAAGGGTGCGGGTGCTCTGCTCGCTTTGGGCACCGCTGTCCCTTCCCTGCCACAGCCCTCGGGAAACCCAGAGGGCGGCCACCAAAGCAAACTGCAGCGCGGCGATCACCCCGTAGCCCATGCGCCAGCTGCGCCCGTTGGCCAAAAAGAACGACATGATCATGGGCCCCGCTGTGGCCCCCACTCCCCAGAAGCAGTGCAGCCAGTTCATATGCATGGACTTGTAGTGCAGGGCCACAAAATTGTTCAAGGCTGCATCCACGCTCCCCGCCCCCAGTCCCAGGGGAATTGCCAGGAGGAACAGGAAGGCCGCCTGCTTGGCAAAGGCAAAGCCCAGCAGAGCCGCAGCGGTCATGAACACGCTGATGATGGTCACCTTAGCTGTACCCAACCGGGCAACCAAGCGGCTGCTGAACAGGCTGGAAACCACTGTCCCTGCGCTCACCGCCATGGCCAGATAGCCCACGAGGCTCACCGGTGCGCTGAGATCCAGCCTGATCACAGGCCAAGCACTGCCCAGAATGGAATCGGGCAGCCCCAAACTGATAAATGCTAGATAGATGATTACGAGAAGTGCTGTCACGTCCATCTCCTTATCTGCACAATGATGTCTTCTGCCGCCTGCAGCGGTGCTGATGATCTAGTGGGATGATGCGCCCAGAAGCTTCTTGATGGTTCTGTAGGTGATGTTGGGGATCAGCTCAAAGGTGTGCCGCATGTGCACTCTCTCCGTGAGCTTATGGCCGTCTTTGCCGTAGGTGCCGATGTTCACCACCGGGACATTGACCGCGGCAATATCGTCCACGGGATGGGTATACTTAACCCCCCAGGCCGGAGTGTTTTTTTCCAAAGCATCCAGCTCTTCCCGTTCGTCACCTAAGGCCATAAAGCTGGAATCGGAAATGTAGGGGTAGAACATCTTGGTCACGATCGGGCGGTCAGAATACTGCTGCACCTCAGTAACGGCCTGCTGTACGCTGTCCAGGAGCCAGCGCTCGGCCTCAGTTCTGCCGGTCATCTCTATCCTAGCGAAAAACGTGGAAGAATTGAACACTATGATAGCTGGGCTCTTGTCCTGCGCCCACTGCCAAGCCTCTTCCACCAGGCGCACGTTGAAATCCCTTAGGTCGAGAGCCGGATCGCCCGCGTGCAGCTGACGGCTGAACTCCTGCAGGTGCCGCACAAACCTATCTCCGTGCAGCTCCGCCAGCTCTTGGTAAAACTCCTCCCAGGTGTACACGCGCGTTTTCCAGGGCAGCCCAGTGTAGGTATGCCCGCTGCGGCGGCAGAACTCCCGGTAAGCCTGGTCGAGATACTGGATCACATTGTCGAAAGCTTCCACGGCTTTCTCCTTCATCTTCTCCATGACCTGCCTGGGGCTCATGCTGTGGGTGAACACGTTGTAATAGGCATAGGCGGCAATGGGCGTCTGCACAGTGTAGGCGTCCTTGCGGTCCGCCTGCTTGAGGGAAGTAGGCGGAACAGTTACTTCTCCCTGGGCTTCGTCGCACAGCTCTGGGTTAAGTTCGATCAGCCTGGTAAGTTCAGCCACGAGCAGATTGGGGTTCAGACCGCCAAACGCCTGACCCACATGGGTTTCCTTGCCCACCACGTAAAACGTGGGCAGCAGCTTGCCAATGGTGCCGAAATACACATACCGGTTTTCATCCAGGTCGTGATAGGGCGTGGAGTAGTCCGCGTTGATGGCTGCGATATACTCCAAGCCGTGCTCCATTTTCCACTGCTTCAGGATCCGCAGGGCAGAGATGATGCCGTGGGAGTTGTCTTCCTCATCGCACTCGGCGATGGCGATGAGATTGCCGTTGAGCTGCTCCGGATGGGCAGCGAAATAGCGCATGAGCCACATCTGCCCCGCCACTCCCGATTTCATATCCAACGCACCCCGGCCGAACATGTACTCACCGGACTCCAGATCCCGCCGCACATCCTCCCCCAGGTCCAGCTGGCTCAGCAGCTCAGGTAGCTTATCTGGATCGAAGGCGTGCTCTTTCAGGCTGCCGAACTCATCTATTCCCACCGTATCGATGTGCCCCATGAGGATGACGGTGCGCCTGGAGCTGCCGCCAGTCCCCTTGACCAGGGCAATGACGTTGTACCGTTCAACTTCATCGTCTTGCGTGCGCTGGAGGATGAGCTGCTGGGGACGCTGCTGGAAATAGGGCAGACTGCTGTAGAACTCATGGATTCTGCGGGCGCAGTCGGCTTCCCCGCTGGTCTTGACAATGCTGGGAATCCTGACCAGTTCTTCCGTGAGCCGTTTCACTTCATCGAAGCAGTTTAGGTACATGCCTTTCCCCCTTAGAACAAGATGATCTCGAATCCTTGAGCGGTGAACACTTCCAGGTCGGAATGGCCTGATAGGGCCGCATCTATGGGCAGCCCTTGGGCCTCAGCTTCCTGGAGCGTACCCATCTGGGCCGCGCAGGCTTTGCACACCGAGCGGATCAGGCCTTGGGCTTTGATCTTCTCCCACAGGCCAGCTTGGGGAGCTGTGGTGATGTCCGCCAGGCGCGCCGTGGAGGCT
Organism: Bacillota bacterium; assembly: GCA_012521335.1. GTDB lineage: Bacteria > Bacillota > Limnochordia > Darwinibacteriales > Darwinibacteriaceae > DTU010. The sequence continues at coordinate 18,409 of JAAYMM010000023.1, forward strand.
CCTTCTACAATTAAGGCCACCTCGTAACCTCTTTCATGGTAGTTCCAAGTATTGAGCAGTGCGTGGACGAAGCAGGGCATTTCACCCTGGAAGCTGACGATCGCGATTCTTTTCAACTTCTTCCCACTCCTGTCATTATTTTCTTCTTTACTTCTCCTCCCAGGCAGTACTTCCTGCCCGGGAAAACAGTGCTTGACAGGGCGCGGCACATGCTGTATTCTGAGATCGCCCGATTTACTAATTTACTGATTTACTAGAGCACTAAACCAGTGCCTAGACAAAGGAGAAGGGATATGAAGATACCTACTGACCTCAAACACAAGCCAGTGGTCGTGGCTGAAGATTACAGCAATGTGGACGGGCGCAGTGCCTACAATTCCGACGCGAAGGGTTTGTCCCTGGGCTTAGCCCAGTGGAATGAGCGGGGACGGGTAGACATCTCGGCCAAGGTCTGGCGCCACACTGGCGAGCGCTGGTCTAGGCAGTCGGAGGAGCTGCCACTGCACCGCGTGCTCGATCTGGCCATCTTGGTCTGCCGGGCCCAGAAGTATTTCTCCGAAGCCTACCGCCTCAAGAACTTCTATGATCCAGAAAACCCCGTTATCGACCGGGTGGGCCTGCAGGGCGATGCTATGACCGTGGCCATCTGCACGGCCAACGAGCACATTGATGAAGACATCCAGCTGTTTGTGGATGCCCTGGCCCGCGACGGCGAGCTTCTGGGCGAGCGCCTGCACACCCTGGCGCGCTTGCTCAGGGAAATGGGTTACTGACAGCAAAAAAACGGCGGCCAGATCAATGGTCGCCGCTTTGAGTTTGTCCACAAACTCTAGGTCTGAGGGATTCAGGCTATGTATCTGTCAAGCAATCCGCAAAAGGCGCGCACTACTTGGGCATCAAACTGCTTCCCTGCGCCGCGCAGGAGTTCCTGCAGGGCTTGGCTGTGACTGTAGGCATGTCGATATGGACGGGAACTGACCATGGCATCGTAGGCATCGGCCACGGCCACAATCCTGGCCATGAACGGGATCTGGTTACCGCTCCGGCCGAAGGGATAGCCGCTTCCATCCATGCGTTCATGATGCGCCAGGGTGGCCTCGGCGATCTCAGCCATACCCACCACGGCACTCAAGAACCTGTGCCCGTTCACGGGATGTGAATGAATCTCCTTCCACTCCCAGGGCAAGAGCGGTTCCGGCTTGTTGAGAATCTCGCTGGGGATGGAAATCTTGCCGATATCGTGGAGCAAGCCGACTTTGGCCAGCTCGAGTCTCTGCTCGTGCTCCAAACCCAGCTGTTCGCCGATGGCGTAACAGAGTTGACTGACTCGGCGTGAATGTCCTTCTTCGCGTGGGCTTTTCTCGTAGAGAACCTGCATCAGTGCGTTGATTACGCGATCTTCAACCACGAACTCCGGGGTTACAAGACCTGGAAGTCTGGGTTCATGCCTAGTAACAGCCGCCACCCCCTCAGGACAACTATTCACTTTGGTGAAAACGCACACAATTGTCAAGTTCGACGCAGTTGTTATAAACCCTGCTAGTGAAGTTACCAGTAAAGTGATTTAAATCTAATTATTTTTCTGTCCGCAGGGCAGAACTTGGTAAGGAAATCTAGGCCGCACCCCTCAACTTTTCACCCTCCCCTGGGATATATAAAGTGAAGGCCGGAGAGAGGAGGAACGCTGTGGATCATACGGAGCAAGAACTCATTCAACGGGCCAAACAGGGAGAGCACTGGGCCATGGAGGAGATTTTCCGCCTGCATCTGGACAGCGCCATCCGCTTGGCTTATCTGGTCACCCGTAACTGGGCCACGGCGGAAGATGCAGTACAGGAGGCCTTTGTGCAGGCCTTCCGCTCCCTGAAGGGATTTCGGGATGGGCATCCGTTTCGGCCTTGGTTTACCCGCATCGTGATCAACAAAGCCAAGCGCACCACAAGCCGGCTGGATCGAGGCCATCTCCCCTATGAACTGGAGGAAGAAAACACCCATGCCTCCTTCAACCCAGAGGGCAGCGTCCTGGAAAGGGCAGGGCTCAATGAGCTCTTTGAGGCCATCAACGAACTGGATGATAACCACCGCCTCCCCCTTCTGCTCAAATATGTTGCCGAACTTACTGAGGCGGAGATCGCGGAGACCCTCGACCTTCCCGTTTCGACTGTAAAATCTCGGCTTTACACTGCCAGGCAGCGCCTGAAAAAGGCTTTAACAACCACTGAAGGAGGTGGCAGGGATGACCTTAGATGAGCGCATTAAAGAAGCACTGCAGGCCAACAGCACCTGGAGCGGTTCCCCCGATGAGCTGTGGGCTAAAGTAGCGGCCCAGCTGCCGCCCAAACGGCAGCGCTGGCGGCAGCCTTTCTGGCTGGGCACAGCAGCTGCCGCTGTGCTGGTTTTGGCTTTCGTTCTGTACGCTGTTTGGAACCCCAATCCACCCTCCCCTCCGGTAGTGGAGGATGCCCCGCAGCTGCGCATGTTCAGCGCCGTACTGCCCGCCTTCGAGCCGCTGCTGGTGGAAGGCGGAGCGGAGATCGAGCTGGCTGTCGATGTCAGCCTGGCTGCAGACAGCACAGAGCGCCCGCCCCATCTGGAAATCTGGGCGGAAGGGGAGGAACGCTCCCTGACGGCCGTCATGGATCTGGACGGCGGCGCGCTGCTGCGCACCCGCTCCCTCACAGTGCAGGCACCAGAGGAACCCGGTTCCTACCGCCTGGTGGTGAGCGGCGCCGTGCAGGAAGCAGGCCAGCTGTACCAAGTGCACGGGGAGCTGACCATCGTGGTGCAGAGCGCAGATCAGTAACCCATACTCCCTCCATAGAGCCGGACCTCAGCGTCCGGCTCTTCCGTTCTGTTGTGGAAATTATTCACATACTTCCCGAAGTCTATGCTATAATACTTTTTAACGCGACTAAGGGAGGGAAAGCATGGACGGTCTTTATGTAGAAGGCATCACCAAGTCCTATGGTTCGGTTACTGTAGTGAACAACGTCTCTTTTCACGCTGCCCAAGGCCAGATTCTAGGCCTGTTGGGCCCCAATGGCGCTGGCAAGACTACCATTCTGCGTATGATCATGGGCATCACGGCGCCTGATCAGGGCGCGGTGTTCTTCCGGCAAGGCAGCAGCAGGACCCAAGGTGTTCCCCTGGCTGCAGTTGGGTATCTGCCGGAAGAGCGGGGCCTGTACCGGGAAGCGAAGGTCCTGAACATCCTGCTCTTTCTCGCGGGCCTCAAAGATGTGCCCAAGCAGGAAGCAAAGGAGCGGGCCATGCGCTGGCTGCGCCGTTTCGGTCTGGAAGAGTACGCCCACAAGAAAGTGGAGCAGCTTTCCAAAGGTATGGCCCAGAAGGTGCAGTTCATTGCCGCCGTTCTCCACCGGCCCCAGTTTGTAGTGCTGGATGAACCCTTTTCCGGCCTAGATCCGGTAAGCCAGGACCAGTTCAAGGCGGAGATCAGAGACCTGGCCCGTGCTGGAGCGGCCGTTCTGCTCTCCAGCCACCAGATGAACATTGTAGAGGAGCTGTGCGATGAGATCTTCCTGATCAACAAAGGACGGGAAGTAGTCAAAGGAGACCTGCAGTCCATCAGAGAACGTTACGGCAGTTTCCGCGTGGAGCTGCTCTCCCCCGCAGGCAGCAAGCTGAAGCTTAACTCAGAACTGGTGGAAGCCCGCGAAGAGCTGGGAAACGGCCGCTGCAGGTACATTCTCCGGGAAGGGGTTCAGCCGCTGCAGTTCGTGCAGAGCCTGCCTGCAGATCTGGAGATCCATGAGCTGAACATCAGCCGCCCCTCACTCCATGACATTTTCGTGCGCGTTGCCCAAGGAGGTGCAGAACATGCGGAACACCTGGAAAATCGCCCGCTGGGAAATCTTGCGTAACCTCACCAACAAGCAGTTCCTGATCGGCTTGGTGATCACGCCCTTGATCATGGCCCTGTTCATGGTGGTTCCAGCTCTCTTGGACCGCTGGAACCAGCCGGCTGAGATCACCTATTACCTCCTGGACGAACTGGGAGCTGCCGACACCCTGCGGGAACTTGTGCCCGGCAGCATAGTGCTGCGGGAAGCAGAGCCAGGCGCGGACCTGGCCGAACTGGTGCGCAGCAAAAAAGCCAGCGGCTACTTCATTCTGGACAGCAGCTTCGCCGCTACGGGCCAGGTAGATGTGTTCTACCATGACCGCAACAGCCAGGGCATGAGCTCCCTGCGCCAGGGATTGAGCGCCCTGCTGCAGCAGCTGCGGTTGGAGCTTTCTGGTGTGCATCCTGAAGAGCTGGCCTTCGTTACTGCACCGGCCCAGGTGCGGCAGGTGCCGCTTAAGGAAGAAGAGCCGCAGCCCGAGGTGATGCATCTGGTGGTGGCGACGGTGTTTTCCGTCTTGATCTTCTTCCTGATCTTCACCTCAGGAACTATGCTCATGCAGAGCGCCCTCCAGGAAAAAAGGGATCGCATGGCTGAGGTGGTGCTCTCCTCTATCCGCCCCGGTACGCTCATGCAGGGAAAGATCATCGGCCACTTCCTTTTGGGGCTCATTCAGCTGGGGTTCTGGCTCGCCTTGGGCCTGCCCATCGCCATTTTCCTGCTAGACTTTCCCATCTTGGAAGCTCTGCAGGCAGTTAACCTTCCTGTAATCCTCCTCTTCGGGCTGGGCGGCTATCTGCTGTTCAGTGCCCTTTTTGTGGGCTTGGGGGCTACCATGGATGATCCGCAGAGTGCGGGCAATGCCCAGGGGCTGGTCGTTATGCTGCCCATGCTGTCCTTTCTTTTCGTTGGGCCTGTAGTCACCAACCCTGATGGTTCCATCGCCGTATTTGCCAGCATCTTCCCCTTTACCAGCTCGGCCATTATGATGCTGCGCAGCGGCCTGGTTGCGGTACCCGTCTGGCAGATGGCCTTGTCCGCGGTCCTGCTGCTGGTCACCGCTTATCTCACTATGCGCATGGCAGCCAAAATCTTCAGGGTGGGCATGCTCATGTACGGTAAGAACGCCACCCCCAAAGAGATCATGCGCTGGCTGCGCTACAAAGAAAACTAGCACCTAAGGCGCGTAAAGAAAGGAAACCCCACAGCTGTGGGGTTTCTTAGCTTTAGGCAAGGATCAGCTCGCCTTCAACCTAACGCGAATCGTGATGTCTTTATAGCCAACGTTAGGAATTTCTACTCTGATGCCGGCCAAAAACACGCCCGCTTCGTAGTTTCCGCCCTTGTAGCATTTGATGGGAGTATTGTTGATGTCCCGTACCTCAATAGTAAAGTCACCGATCTCATGTCTTCCGCTGTGTGCTCCGATGAGGGGAAACTCAACGATCAACAACCTTCCCTCTTCTACCCTGTCGGGGCTTGAGGATTGGCAAAGACCGCTTTGTCGTAATCATAAGTCACTTTGATGTAACCCCAGTTCCAGTCGCAGCCGGACAGCAGTACAACCACTAATACTAAGCCAGCAAGCAGCCACAGTTTGCTTTTCACTTTTTTCTGCACCTCCAAAGGTGTATAAAGGTTACCTTGCTTGGATAACTTCATCGAACCGGCCATATCGATCGGGCTGTTTCGCTGCCACCTCCTCCAAGCATCCGATCTGCCGTCGGCTGCGATGAGTAACAGCTGGTTTTTCTATGCAGAAATTGGATTTTCCTACCATTCTCCGGGCCTGACCGAGGAAAATCTCCTAGACAATGCCGCCTGCACTCATGGCAGTGAAAAAGCCCCACGCAGTGTGGGGTGTGCCAACTCCTTCGCTTTACTTTAGTTTGATGGAGATGGTGATGTCTTTGCTGCCTACATCGGGGATATACAGGAAGATGCCTTCGCGGTTTCCCAGCTCGTACGCTTTTACTTCCCGGCCATCCCTGCCGCCATCGCTCACTTTGATCTGGAACTCCTCTGCTTCCCTGCCCCTTTCGCCCTCAACAAACCAAAAGGCTCCCTCAAATGGTTTGTTCTTCTGCAGTTTCTTTGCATAGGAAGGCGCTACAAACATACCAGCTTCCAACTCATACTGCACGTTGATGGTGCCTATACTGATAGGCAGCTGGCCACAACCAGCCAGCAGCAGAGCGAGCGCCACAACAGCTATCAGCAACAGCGGCTTTTTCTTCAATGCTGTGTCCTCCCAACTTCATCATCTAGAGTCTTCCAGCCCATATACTTCCCCGAGGACAGATAAAACCCCACCGTGCGGTGGGGTTTTACATATCGAAAACTCCCGCCAAGGGAATGTTGTCCTACGCGGGTTTGATGCTGATGGTGATGTCTTTCTTGCCGGGTTTCAAACTGAGCTTGATTGCGATAATCTTATTCTCTTCCTCGTCCTCAATGTCTACAGGTTCGACTTTGATCTCGCCGTCTTTGTCTGAAGCCGTGATCTTCAGCTCCTTCACGGACTTGCCCTCAACGTCTTTTTTATACTCCAGTTTCAGTACTTGCTCTTTGTTCTTCTGCAACTGGACGTTTTTGATCGATTTGTCCTCAAACAGCTCTGCTAACTCTTTATCCATATCGAACGTAACGTTGACCTTGCCCCAAGACCAGAGGGAGCAGCCAGCGAGAAGGATAGCCACCAGGGTAACAGCAGTAAGCATCAAAAGATTCTTTTTCACTTGTCGTGCACCTCCGCAGTATTAGATCTTGTGTCACGCGCAAGACGAACAAAGACTCTCCAACCCAACCTACCGCTTCTTCCCTTCGCTCACCCCCTCCCAGGCAGGTTTGCGCCGGTAGACCGGCCGCAAAATATGTTCCTTATCTTCGCCGCTTGTCCAGACTTTTCCTGCCTGTTTGGGGTCGAAAAAAGGGGGCTCAACGCCCCCCTTTGCTTAAGCTGTTGTATCCTCTTTCAGTTTGGCCTTGGCGGCAGCCCTGCCCTGCCAAGCGTGCAGTGCCAGACTTACGGCGATGATGCCGTAGGCCACGAACACCCGGAAGTACTCGCCCACTTGGGCGCTGCCGAAAATGGTCTGGCCAGCCCGGGGTGAAACGGCAAAGAGCAGGTGGAACAGGAATGTGCCCATCAAAGCCTGGGTAATGGTGGCCTTAGTTACTGTGGCTCCGCCGATGAGCAGAGCGGCAATGGCAAAGGTACCCACCTGTTCATGGCTGTTGTATGTGTTCAGTGTACCAATGTTCTGCAGGAAGATCAGCTGACCCCAGGCAGCCAGCACCGTGGAGAAGATGATGGCCAGGATCCTGTTGCGGTCGACGTTGATGCCTGCCACCTCGGCGATATGCCGGTCCTGGCCGATGGCCCTGAACTCCTGCCCCAGCTTCGTCCGGAAGAAGGCCCAGATGGCCACAGCCAAGAGAGCGATAACCAGGAAGGTGACCACAGGGATGCCTACAAAGCCGTAGCGCACTTCCCAGATCTTATCCAGCGCATTCTTCAGCCGGAACAGGTCGATGGTGTTGCGCAGGCCCGGGCTGGTGGAAATGCGCAGCCGCGGGTTCTCAAAGGGAATCACGGTACCAACCAGGAACAGAAACACAAACTGGTAAACACCGTTGGCGAAAAAGCCCATGACCATGCCGGTGATCATCTCCCGGCCTTTGGCCTTGTTGAGCAGCATGCCAGCCAGCCAGCCAAACAGAACCGCGAGCGGCGTGGCCAGGAGAGCAGTGAGTACAAACCCGCCAACGCCCGCCCACTCCCAGTGCGTGGCCAGGATCAGGGCAATCTGCCCGGCCAGAGCACCAAGGACGATGCCGAAGTTCAGGCCCATGCCCGCTGCCACCGGGATGATCAGCGACAGCACCAGGAAGGAGTTGCGAGCCATGCGTTTCACCATTTCCATGAGCAGGAACTGCCCCGGCATTTGAGCAAAGTAGATGCCGAGAATACAGACAACACCGAAGAGAATCGGTACAGCATTTCTTGAAATCAGCCTTTTCACTTGATTCACGCCTGGTCACCTCCCGTTGCCCTGGTCAAGGCATAGAGGATCATGCCGTTGCTCACAATTACCCGGGCAATCTCTGAAATGTTGCCCTCGATGAGCTGATTGGTCACGGGCATGGCCACCGTGAGCAGAGTCTGGAAGAGCACCACACCCAAAATGGCGTGGCGCACCTTGGCTTCTCTGGTGGTAGCTCCGCCAATCAGCACACCGGCAACCGCGGGGAAGGCGGTCATCAAGGGGCCGTTGTAGAGCTGGACAAAGCCGAAGCTCTGTGCGTAGGTCACATAGCCGATCGCGGCCAGCACCGTGGACATAATGATACCCAGGGTCCGGTATTTAGTCAAGCTCAGCCCGCTGGCGGCCGCGAAGCGGGGATTGCGCCCCAC